>CAIWEX010000551.1 GCA_903911795.1 uncultured Schlesneria sp. | reverse complement strand
GTCTTCTTTGGCCGGTTTACGATTATTGCCGGGACCAGCCTGGGACTTCCTGCGACACACTTGTTCTGGATGGTGACGTATCAGGATGTGATGGTGGCGCTGTTCTTCGCGTTTCATGTCGGATACATGTATCGACTGCCGTGGGTCGGGCCCAAGATTGCGGAACTCTCCGTGGACAGCGAATTCATCCTGGCTCATCAGCCCTGGATGAAGCGTCTGACGTTCCTCGGCCTGCTCGCGTTCATTGCCTTTCCACTCGCTGCGACAGGTAGCGTCGGCGGTGCAATTTTCGGAAGGCTGCTGGGCCTTTCACGCTGGGCGATTTTCTGGGGGAGTACGATTGGTGCGATCATCGGCAATGCGGGAATGCTGTTCCTGGACAAGTCGATCGAAAAGATGTTCCCGCAGCTTCACGACGACCCTGTCATGAAATGGGGTGGCATCCCTATCGTGCTGCTGATCATCTTCATTCTGGAACGCCGCTATCGCGCCATGAAAAACGCGTATGTCGCACAGAAGAAGCAAGGCCCAACGTCAGTTGATGCACCAATCGAACATTGATTGACAGACATCCTT
This sequence comes from uncultured Schlesneria sp., assembly GCA_903911795.1. GTDB lineage: Bacteria > Planctomycetota > Planctomycetia > Planctomycetales > Planctomycetaceae > Schlesneria. The sequence continues at coordinate 11,624 of CAIWEX010000551.1, read as the reverse complement.
CTTTCGCCTGAATGGCCCCCGGCACCTGCAGGCAATGTTCGTCCTCGTTCCAAGCCATAAGTCGCTCAGCCCTTGCCCACAAATCTTTGAGTGACTCCGACTCGAAATCGTCTGCTTCATGCGTTGCCACTGGTTCTCATCACACCGCCCGTTTCTTCTCTTCTCCGTCTGCATCAGTGGAAATCAGCAAAGATCAGTGTTCCTTGGAGTGATGCAGTTCGTCGGCCGACAGCAGCCGCTCGCAACGCCGCCACCGGACTAGCTAGCTTGAGGAATGTTTGGAACACTGATCGCCGCTGATTCACGCTAATCCATACAAGAAGAACCGAACTCCATGATGTCGCGCTTCAATGGAAATCCGGTAAATTGTTGCGAAGCTCTTAGTTAACTAACGTATTCCTTCAGCAATCCAATACGATAGCTCGCCCGGCAAAGCTCCTTGCTTCACCGCGATACAGGTGATACCGAGAGCCCTACATCTCCTCCGACCGAGTGATATCCAGAGCCACGAATTTCAAGAGTTCCTGATCGGACATTTCCGTCAGCAAGGTTTCGCCTTCGCGCGATTGACCAAGAATCTCATCGGCCAGTTCCTGTTTATCGCGAATCATCCGATCGATTCGTTCCTCAAGCGTCCCGCGGCAGACGAACTTGTGGACCAGGACGTTGCGTTTCTGACCGATGCGATACGCTCGGTCGGTCGCCTGGTTCTCGACGGCAGGATTCCACCACCGGTCAAAGTGCACAACATGAGAGGCGGCAGTCAGATTCAAGCCCGTTCCACCAGCCTTCACCGAAATCACGAAGTAGGGAATCGTGTCGTCTTCCTGAAATTGTTTGACGAGTTCCTTCCGTTTGGCCACAGGGACACCGCCATGCAGTACCAGTCCCGTTCGACCGAACGCCTCGCTCAGGAAGTTCGCCAGTGGATCACACAGCGATTGAAATTGAGTGAATATCAACACTTTTTCCTGCCGTTCGACGATCGGTTCGCAGATTGACATCAGGCGAACGAGCTTTCCACTGTCTTCCGCCTCGAATACCGGACTCGACAAGTACTGAGACGGGTGGTTGCAGATCTGTTTCAGTCGCATCATTGTCGCCAGGACGATACCCCGACGCTGAATGTCTTCAGACTTTTTTTCCTTCATCTCTTCTAACCGCTTTGCCAGTTCGTCGACAACCTGTTGATAGAGGGCGGCCTGCTTTTTTGAAAGCCCGCACTCCACGCGTACCTCGGTCTTGTCTGGCAGGTCTGGAACAATATTGGGATCGGTCTTTAATCGTCGCAGGATGTAGGGCTGTACGAGTCGTCGCAGCGCCCCGTAGGCATTCTGGTCTTCGCTCTTGCTCTGCCGATTGACAAATGTCTTGAATTGCTTCGTCGTACCCAGCAGGCCTGGGCAGCAGAAGTCAAATAGAGACCACAGATCACCAAGTTGATTTTCGACTGGTGTTCCGGTCATCGCGATACGACAGACGCTCCGAAGTTTCTTCACGGATTTCGTCTGGGCCGACCCTGCGTTCTTAATTGCCTGCGCTTCATCGAGGACGACCAACTGCCACGACAGTGCTGAAGTCCACTCGACTTTCTTCACCATCGAATATGTCGTCACAACCAGATCGATTTTTTCCAAAGCAGTCTCGGGGCTTTTGGCAATCTGATTGAGAACGGAAGCTTCAGTCTCGGACCGATGTGCGAAAACCACTTTCAATTGAGGGGCGAATCGCTCGAGTTCCTGTTTCCAGTTTCCCAGCAACGACGCCGGAACAACCAGCAGGCTGGGACCTTGTCGGGAGATCTTGCGATCACGAATGTCAGAATCCAGTCGAAGCAGCAGATCGATCACCTGGATCGTCTTCCCCAATCCCATGTCATCCGCCAGACAGGCTCCCAATTGCAATCGAGTCATAAACCATAGCCAGCGGACGCCGTCAGCCTGATAAGGCCGTAGTGTCGCGTTGAGTCCTGTCCCCGGTCGACAACCATTAACTCCACTGGGATCACGCATGCGAGCCAGCGATTCATGCAGCCAGTCTCCGGCGGTGACGCGAGTCCAGTTGACGACCGATTCTTCTGTCCCTTCTCCTTGCAGAGATGCTCCTGCGAGGAGCCGCATCCCTTGCAGGAAATCAACGCCGTTGGCGTGGGCCTTTTGCAGTTGCTTCCAGTGGTCGAGAGCTTCCTTGAGTTGCTCGCGGTTGACCTCAACCCACTTTCCTCGCAGCAATTGCAATCCATCCGTCGAAGCCAGCAATTGCTTGATTTCGGCGGCGGTCAATTCGTCGTCGTCCAGGGAAAGGCTGACGTTGAAGTCCAGCAACCCGTTCACCCCAAATGCACTGGGGGCTTTCTCTCCCAGTCGTACCTGAACCGACGGACGCGGTGGCTTACGCGACTTCCACCAATTCGGGACGCGAACGACAAGGCCACATTCCTCCATGAGCGGGACATCGCGAAGAAATCGATACGCCTGATCGATCGACATCGCGTGCGGCTGAAACAAGGCACGCGACGTCAGCCATTCGCTGATGATAGAACTTCGATCTGCCGCAGCGCGGACCGGCGTCAGTAACTCGGCGAGTTTCTGTTGATCGCGTTCCCCAGCGTATTGCTTCAGGGCCTGAGCCAGTGGCAAATGCTGAACAGCTGACTTGGCCGTCAATCGATGAGTATAGGTCGCCAGGAATGCAAACGGTCGATCTGAATCACGCTTATTCTCGGCCAGATGAAAGGTGACTCGCCCCAGAACTTGCCAGGTCGGGTTCAATGCCCGCAGCAGCGGCACCAGTCCCCCTTCGGTTTCGTTAGCGCGCTCACGTAAACATTCTGCCAATTCCAGCCAGATGAACTTGAGAACCTGGCTGGTCAGGTACTCCAAGCCTCGCATCGGCGGAGCATCGGCGAGCACAACCTCCAATTCGAGATCATTGGGTGGTGGAACGAATTCCACAATCGGCTTTGATGGCTTCGGGCGTGTGAAATCGGCCCGATCTTGCTCTTCCATTTGGCAGGCGGATTGAAAACAACGTCGAGCCCAGTTTCGCCAGAAACTCATTTCGATGGAAAGCGGCTTGCTGTCGCTCTGTTGAGCCAGCCAAATCAACCCGTCGGAAGGTGACCGTTCAAACGCAGCCCGAAGCGAGCCCGTCTGTTCATCAGTCCACGAAGGGACGTCATCGACGTTCGAAGGATTATTGACCGTCGATTCGCACAGCAAACGTCCGTGGGGAGAAACACTGATTCGCAAGTTCATTCTTCGGATTCCTCTCGATGCATGAACTGATGTTGAAATTGTCGAGGTTGGACTGCAGAAGTTCAGCGATTGTCGCGAACAAAGTCCGTTTCACCAACTCACAACTGCAAATCTGGTTGCGTACCTCACCAAGGAGTGATAAGAAATAACTCGATGTTTGAAGGCAAGAATCGACGCGAAGGGATTCCGACATGCGATGGGGCGATGATTTTGGATACCGAGACTACGTTCCCGTCGGTCAAAAGCTGGCGAATGCGAATCAATATGCGCGCGAAGTGGCTACGAAGTCGGGACGGGAACCATCGCCTGTAAAATCTGCTGGCCGCACAATCACAAAGACTTTCTGGGGCACCGCCTGGTGCGACAATCTCAAGGCCTACAGTGACTATTCCAACCGCCTCCCTCGCGGTGCCACGTACCTGAGAAACGGGTCGGTGGTGGATCTTGTGATCACTCCTGGGGCAGTCGAGGCCATTGTTGCGGGGTCCGATCCTTATGAGATTGAGATCCAGATCGAGAAACTCCCCAAAGCTGAATGGACAAGACTCAAGGAGGATTGTTCGGCCTCCATTGATTCATTGCTCGATCTGCTGGCGGGCAAGTTTTCAAAAGGTGTGATGGCCCGATTGACGCAAAAGACGGGTGGACTATTCCCTTCACCCAAGCAGATTTCGATGAGTTGCAGTTGTCCTGACTATTCCTCGTGCTGCAAGCACCTGGCTGCCGTGATGTACGGAATCGGATGCCGACTCGACACGCAACCCGAATTGCTGTTCGTGCTACGCGTTGTAGACCATACAGAATTGATTTCGGAAGCAGTCGCGGAAGGAAATCTCGACAGAGAACTGACCGACGGCAGCGACAACTCGCTGGCAGGTGTCGATCTCGGAGCGCTCTTTGGAATTGAACTGGAACAGCCTTCTGCACCAGTTACAACCGCGGCCGCTGCAAAAAGACCCCGAAAGGCGACCGTCAAAAAGGCCGTGAAGGGTGTCAGCGCCAAAAAGACAGAGACAGACAAGAAGTCAACGAAAAAGCCGGTGCCGAAATCGTCAGTCTCTAATGTTGCTGTTGATGCAACCAAACTCAAAAAACAGCCTGTAAAGACCGTCGTTAAGAAAAAGGTCGCCAAATCACGAGTGCCGAAGCGGCCGAAATGATCGGCTGACCGAACGAGACCTCCCGGCCACAATTCGTGATTGTCATCCAATGCATAGATACTTGCTGAAACTGTCACGCTGACGTGCCCGATTCCGATGTCCGCGCATTCTGCTTTGGCCCCGAATCGAATTGACCGTTTCGGCAGATTCTGCCATATCTCGCTCCTTCGGCGGGCGGTTTTTCTGGCAGGGATGTGCTGATGGCAATTAAGAATATTTGCGTTGGGGCGGCAGGAATTGGTTGTCTGATACTTCTTGCTGGGCTTGGAGTTGCGCTGGCACAAACCAGTACCCCAGCGACGGGACCGACGCTCGCTGATCTGCAGATGCGACTGAAGCATGCGCAGTCAGAAACGGATTTGGAGCCGAAGCTCAAACAGCAGGTTGTGGAGACCTACCAGGCGGCGATTGAACGATTAGAAATTGCCACCGAATCGACAGCGACTGCCAAGTCATTCCTGCAGCGGTTGAATTCTGTCACGAGTGATCTGGCCGAAGCCCGCCAGAAGCTGGCGGAAGTTCCAGAGAAACCGACGCTGACTGTTCATGCAGATGCCAACATCGAGGCGATCGAAGCCGATCTCGGCGAACGGCGGAAGCAGATCGAAGAGCCTGATACGGGTCTGCGTGCGATCGCCGATCTGGCGAAGAAACAGCTTGCTTCTCGCAAGTCACGACTGGAACGCATTGCCAGCGATCTGACCGAGATTGAAGAGCGATTGACTTCGATTCAGGCGTCGATGGAAGAGACGCCACCGGATCACGAACCGCGTGAACTTACCATTGCCAAGCAGACATTGTTACTCGTTCGACGGATGCGTGCCAACGAAGAGCGGACGGCCTTGCGCGCCGAACAATCGTGGTGTGAATCCGATGACGTGGACCAGCTTCTCAAGCTCAATCGCGATCTGGCCGCGAAGCATTTGGTGCTGGCTGAAGCAGAAGTCAGCTTGCTGCAGGACGAAGTCGATAAGCGTCGTGGAAGCGAAGCGGATCAGCGAGTTCGTGCGTTTGCATTGGTCGTTCAGAACGCAGCACCGCAGGTAAAGCCGATCGCCGAGCAAAATCTGAAGTTCGCGGAAGAGAGTCGAAATCTCGCAATCGCCTTGCACGAAACGAACGATCGTGTGGAATCGACGCGAGACCGATTTAACAGTCTGGCTGCGGAATTCGATCAATCGAAGAAGATGGTCGAAGCGGTCGGCTTGACCGAATCGATCGGACTGTTGTTGCGTCAACAACGTGCGAAACTCAGCGACACTCGCGGTCTTCATTCACGCCTCGCGTTGCGCGGTGAAACGGTTCGCCAGACGCGAATGAAAATCTTCCAGATCGAGAGCGAACTGGCAGTGCTGCAAGACCTGGATGCCGCTTCCCGGAAAACGGCGAATGAACTGCTGAACGAAGAATCCGCACTTCCAGCGACGGCCGCGAGCCTTGAGACACCTGCCGTCAAAAAACTCGCTTTAGAAATTCGCCCGTTACTGGAACAACGGCGCGAATTGCTTGAGCACCTGGAATCGGACAGCAACAAGCATTTCGAAACACTTGTCTCGCTCGATAATCAGGAACGCAAGCTGCTTGAGGCGACCGAGCGCTATGCCGACTATGTTGATGAACGAGTCCTCTGGATTCGGACGGGGGGCGTCTTCGGCGGTGTGCAGGCAACCCGCGCCGTCAGCAATACGGCCTGGTTGTTGGACGACGCAAACTGGTGGAAGGTCGTTGATGCTATTCAAACCAACGTGAATCGTGAGCCGTTACCTTACATCGTAGCTGCGATCGGGTTTTTGATCTGGATTGGGACGCGCTGGTCGCTACGACGTCGACTGCAGGCCGCTGGAATTGGTGCTGATGATCCGACTTGCCGGGACCTGTTGCCGACTCTGCAGGCGATCGGTCTGTCGGTGCTCTTGGCAGGATTCGTTCCGGCGGTGCTGGCGTTCATCAGTTGGCGACTCGATCATTGTGCTTCCGCTTCTCGCTTCGTGCACGCGGTTTCTCTGGGTCTGCGTCGGGCGGCTATTTTTGGCTGGCCGCTGGAACTACTGCGACTCATGGTGGTTCGCGGCGGGTTGGCTCAGAAGCACTTCGACTGGTCAGCAGAGACGATCACCCGATTGCGTCGCCATTTGTCATGGTTCATTCCCATCGGGATAGTTCTGATTTCAATCATCGGGATGGTCGAGGCCACGGCGGATGACCAGCGTCTCGATTCGCTGGGACGAATGAATTATCTGGTATTTGGCGGATTACTCGCATTCTTCTGCCAACGAGCATTTCCACGTAGTTCACGAGCAGCGACGGCACCAGCCGAACTTTCAGCCGACTCCCGTCGCGACGCTCCTTCAGAAGACGATGTTTGGATGAATCGCCTGGCACGGCTGGGCGCATTTTTGGCAATTGTACTTCCCATCGGGCTGCTGATTCTCTGTTGGAGCGGTTACTTCTATACTGCCCTGCAATTGACATGGCGGTTGCAATCGAGTTGCGGGCTGTTGATGAGCCTGGTTCTGTTACGAGGTACGGTGCGTCGCTGGATCACACTCGAACGCCGCAGGATGGCCGTCCTTCAGGCAGAAGAAATGGAAGCAATTGTCGGGGCAGAAAAGCACCCTGATTCTGAATCGCATTCGCCGTTCCTATTCCCTCGCTGGACCTGGCCTGATTTCCGAATGAACCTGTCACAGATCGTGACTCAGGTTCGCAGTTTGCTCGATACGGGACTGCTGACGATCGCTGCAATCGGACTGTGGTTCGTGTGGGCTGACGTCACACCGGCCCTGAATATTCTCGATCGCGTCACTCTGTGGAAGACCACAGTCGAAGAAGTGATCGAAACCAAGGGGGCTGATGAAAAGCCTGTGGTACAGGTCCTTCGCCGTCCAGTGCCCATCACAGCAGCGAATCTTGGAATCGCACTCCTGATCATTTCAATCGCCATGATTGCCGGCCGCAACATTCCCGGGTTGATTGAAGTGATTCTGCTGGAACACCTGCAAGTCGACGCAGGGATTCGCTTTGCAACAACATGCCTGGTGAGGTACGTGATTTTTACGGCGGGAGTCATCTTTGCGTTCAACCAGATCGGGATCGGCTGGAACAGCGTTCAATGGCTGGTGGCGGCGGCATCGGTGGGGCTGGGTTTTGGACTGCAGGAGATCTTTGCGAACTTTGTTTCGGGAATCATCCTGCTGTTTGAGCGTCCGATGCGCGTGGGAGACGTGATCACGATCGAATCGACGACGGGAACGGTTTCGCGTATTCGATTCCGCGCGACAACAATCGTTGACGGAGATCGCAAGGAACTGATCGTTCCCAACAAGTCATTTATCACCGGCAATCTGCTCAACTGGACCCTCAGCGACAGTATCAATCGCGTGGCGATCAAGGTCGGCGTTGCATACGGTTCCAATGCGAACAAGGTTCGTGAACTCTTACTGCAGATCGCGTCTGAACACCCGGTCCTGCTGAAAGATCCCGCACCGACTGCCGTCCTGGAAGAGCTGGGGGAAAGTGCCTTGAACTTCCAGTTGCGTGCATTTCTGCCGACGCTCAAAGATCGCCAGAAAACGATGCACGAACTGAATACCATGATTCATGAACGCTTCCGTGCCGCCGGAATCGAAATCCCATTCCCTCAGCAGGATATTCATATTCGGACTCAACCGTCCGAATCGGACGCTGCAGATCTGCAGAATTCGCTGCCAGAGGCGCTGCGTCCGGCAGGCGTGAAAGTGGAATAATTGACTGGCAAATTAATAATCTTCATCATCAGATTGCTGCCGGCTGACAATCACGAGCGAATGCCAGCCTGTCGCATAGGTTTCAAAGCCTTGCGAGCGGGCATGACCGACAATAACCGGCTTTCCGTTGATGTTCGTCAGCAGGTAATCTTTGGATTTGGCAAACAACTTTTCCTGGCCCCGGAAGCGAATTGTTTCCACTAACTGCTGGCCTGCTGAATCGGCGAGGATCAGGCCGTTGGAATCAACAATACAGGCCCGCCCATTGTCCTTTTCCTCTGGCGACAACCGAACGTTTTCGACGATGGTCTGTGCCAGTCCATCCCAGTTAAAGACGACCGCGAGTACCCCAATGGGGCGTCCGGTGGAACTACCATTTTCGCGAACAGCACATGAGTAAACCAGGATCCGACGCCCATTTGCGAGTGACGACGTATGAGCCGTCTGAAAACCAAAGATATCACCGGACTTGGACTCCATCGCCGCCTGAAACCAGGGCGCACTGTTGTGATTACTCCCTACGGACCGAAAATTGTCCGGCCGACCGTTTGCAATGACATTTCCCGCAAGATCGCAGATGACCAAGTCAAAATAGACGGTGTAGGCATTGAGAATCACTTCCAGTCGCCGACTGGCTTCCTTGGTGACTGCGGGGATTGGATTTTTGGCGGCACTCACAACACTGGCGTCGGTGGCCCACCAGCGGACGTCGCAGGTCCGTTCATACAGATTTCGATCGATCAGATCGATGTTGGACAACGCCAGATCGGATAATCGCGTTCCCAGAGTTTCCGTCGCGAGCGTGTCCGTGATTTGTCGCAAATCCTGCAGCGTCGCCAGAGTCCTCTTTTCCAGGTTGCGTGCCACGTGCGATGTTTGAGTCGCCAGCGTCTGCATTTCCTGCGAGACCACCGAAAACGCCTGGCCCGACTGGCCACCCGCTCGACTCGCCTCAATGCGTGCATTGAGTGACAGCAGGAGTGCACTTCGATTTAAATTCTCGATATCGGCCACGGCCGCGGCCAGTGCGCTATTCATGCACTGAATCGAACCGGAGATCGAGTACCGATGGGTCTTGTCTGTCGAACGAGTCTGTGGCTCGTCATACTCGTGTCCAGCAGATCGGTCGTCGACGGTCTCGTGTTGAAGTGTGCCGGTCGTCATGAGATTGCCACTTTCGAGAGAAATTGTTCAGTTGCGAGTTCGACGAATGCAGTGCATTCCGTAGTCGGAATCGGGAGGCAGATTTGTACGCAGTGAGCGGCGGACTGCGATGGGAATCTACCGTCGGTAACTTAGCGACACGCGATTGCTTCGACGGGGATCAACAGACTGCTTCAATCAAAATTTCAAAGTCAATCGATCCGTCGCAGCCCATTTTGTCGCAGCGTGGCAGGATCGCGAGCCAACAATTCGGCATCGCGATCCGGCCGTGGAATCGTGAACTTCATCATGCATCGTAGTTGTAGGATGCCGTCAATGAAACGGGGGTCTTTCCGGCTGTTCCAGGCAGGCGATAGCTGCGACCGGATGGTCGAGCCGGGGTCGTGGGATTGCGCGTTGCGTCGTCTCCACCCATCTTCTGCGCGGACGCTGCCAGTCGTTCCACATGCTCCGCAATGGCCGACGTACCGTCCGCCACTTGCTGAATGTTTTGCGAAATTTCGCCCGTCATCGCGGTCTGCTCGGCCACGGCACTCGCAATCGCATCTTGATTCACCGTCACTTCGTCAATCACTTCACTCACACGATGGATAGCCTTGACGGCGTTCCGCGTGTCCGCCTGAATCGTTTCGATACGATGAATAATGTCTTCCGTCGCTTTGCCTGTCTGCTTGGCGAGTTCTTTGACTTCATTGGCGACGACCGCAAACCCCTTACCAGCTTCACCAGCCCGTGCGGCCTCAATCGTCGCATTCAATGCCAGCAGGTTGGTCTGCTCGGCGATCGAATTGATGGCCTTGATCACGTTTCCAATTTCAGTGCTGCTGCTGCCCAGCTTGTTGATGGTCACTGTTGTCGATTCCACAGCCTCGACAGCGGTACGGCAGACATTGACAGCGTTGGTTGTATTTCGCGAAATCTCACTGATACTTTGTTCAAGTTGTTCAACTGCAACGGAAAGGGCGGCGGCATTGGTGCCCACATGCGAAGCCATTTTCCCGGCGGCAAAAGCTTCACGGCTCAGCGGTGCAATGACTTCCCGGACGGTATAACAACCGAGCCAGGCGACCAGGACCAGAACCACCCCAACCAGAATGGAAGTCCAAAGTAAGCGAGTTTCGATCAGGCCTTTTACTTCCGCCTCGACCTCGGCTGTTCGGGTATTTGCCATTTCGACAATTCGGTCAATCGCTGTGCGATGTTGGTTGTAGAAGACTTGCAGCTGGCCACGTGCCAGTTCACGAACTGCCGTAGCGTCATTTCGGCGGCAAGCCGGGACGAATTCGCTCGCTCGCAGTTTGAAAAACTCAACTGCGGGAAGATACGAATCCACAACAACAGCCGTCTTGAGCTCACTGATTTCCAGTGTTTCACTCCAGAACCGGTGTCGCGATTCGTATTCGATCTGAAGCTGATCGCCCTTTTGAATCAGCAGTTCAAGATCGCGACCGGGAACCTTGGATTCAACGGCATCCGCCAGTTGCATGACCAACAGATACGATTCAAGAATGTACTCGGGTGGCGGCAGCACATCTGCGACCAGATCTTTTCCCTGGACAATTCGTTGATAGTAGGGGCCATGAACCTTAGCCATTTGCATGGTGCTGTAGGCGCAGAGACTGCACGCCAGGAATCCAACCACACTGATCCCTACCATTGCATACAGCCGCATTCCTACGGACAGATTGCGATACCATGTGTTCATCAGGCGGTTCCCGAATTTCTGGGTGGAAGTGTTGGGCAGCATTCGAAAGCTTGGGTTGAAATTGGTCGTGAACGAATGCTCGTGCGACGTAGATCGCTGGTCCATCAAGTGCAAGCACGCCCTGATGAGGTCGCCCAGGCTGATCTCTTGATCGATGGAAGCCTCAAAAGCTTGCTTCAAACTTTCTGATCCGTGGATTTTGCAGCGAGAAACCTTGCGTCCCTTGCCAATTATGCGGTGCTACTAATGTTCTCAGGCAAATCGCTGGAACCCATTCAATTCTTGGGTCCATTCGGATGACCTCGGCGTTACGACCGTTGCGGTTGACGTGGTTAACCTCAAAGTAGGAACCGACATTTGCGTTTGCAGCAAGTCATCCAAACGCGATTCGATGTAAGACGCAGCCAGCGCCGGCAATCCACCCCACATCCACCGACAGTCGAGTTATCCCTTCGACTGCGCGGAACGATTAAGAACAAATACAAAAAATAGAAGAATGGTATGATTTACATAAAGAGTAAAACTTCATTTCCTCTTATATCGAGATGCAATGCTAATAACTTATCCACAATAAAAAATCCCTCAGTAAAGT
>CAIWEX010000550.1 GCA_903911795.1 uncultured Schlesneria sp. | reverse complement strand
GACTGACAGGTCCGTTCCGAGGACCTGAAACTTTTGAGAGTTCACTTCTGCAGGAGGGGCTTTGGACTTCAGAACACGAATATTATCTACAAAGAAGGATTCTCCTGGGTGCGGCCGGTACGCAAAGAATTCCAGACTGACGACTTTCCCCAAGACACGTCCGTTTTCCAGTTTTGTTCGCAATGCGCTCCATTCATTGGGATGCAGGTTCGCTGAGATCGTGTTGCGTCCAGGTTGTAAGAATTGAGTCTTGGCCCACCGACTGACACCGCCATCCCAACCTGGTTCTCGTGTACTCCCTTCCTGCATGACACAGAAGCCAACGACGCAGGGGCGCGATGCGAAGACGTCTGCTTGAAATGTGTGCCATTCAGACCAGTCACCTGGGATCTGAGACGAGATGACAGTCGGCCAGACACCTCCATCGAACGTCACCTTAAGGGAGCCCTCTCCTGAGGTCGCGTTTTCGGTCGTTCGCTCGAATCGGGGTCGAGGTTCTGGTGCTTTTGGCAGTTCCAGGTGACGCCAAGCCGTAAAATCGGAGTCACTTTCGAAGTCAAATAACAACAGTTTCTCACGGGATTCTACCATCGGCGCGACGGGCTCTTCCGCGGCGATCACGAAGCGAAAAGGAAACGTAATTATTGTCAGTAGCAGGAATATCAGCATGAAAGTCTCCAGGTGGGGAATGGAACCGAGAATCTTATCCCGATTCCATGAACGGAGGCAATCACATGCGAACTGCTGGCTACCAATATCAACATCCTTGGCAATGTTGTGTTACGACGACATTGCGTGGCATTCTGCGGATCATCAGAATACTTCTTCTGGTAATGATCTGTCATCAATGTCCAGGCAAATCTGCAGGCAGGAGCAAATACGTGCTGAAGCTCACCCGGTTAAATTGTCGCATCCTCCGGTTGAGTCTCGCCCTGTGGGGCGGGTTCCTGATTCAATCGGCCGCCGCACAAGCTCCGGCGTGGCCGAATTGGATGGGTCCAAATCGCGATGGTGTTTCGGTTGAGGCCGATTGGTCGACAGTCTGGCCGGACGAAGGACTGCCTGTACGCTGGACCAGAAAAATTGGCATTGGCTTCAGTTCGATCGCAATCTCTGACGGCCGATTGTACTCGATGGGTCATGTTGAAGGCGAGGAATTTGTTTGGTGCCTATCTGCAGAGACGGGGCTGCCAATCTGGAGTCATCACTATCCATGTGAATTGAATGCCAACCTGCACGAAGGTGGCCCAGGGGCGACACCGACTCTTGACGGTGACCTGGTCTATACACTGGGAAAGGGAGGGCAACTCTACTGCCTTGAGGCCAAGACAGGGAAAATTCGCTGGGAAAAGCAGCTGAAGTCGGATTTGGAAGTCCCGACCCCCGAATGGGGCTTTTCCAGTTCGCCCGTGATCGTGGGTCAACAACTGCTGCTCGAAGCAGGGCGAGTTGTGTCGTACAACAAGTTGACAGGAGAAAAGCAGTGGCAGACCGAGCGTCATGAAGCGGGGTATGGGTCGGCGGCGCTGATGGAATTTCAAAAACAGAAATTCGTCGTCACACTTGATTGCGAGGGGCTGCGTGTTGTTCTTCTACAGACGGGCGAAGAAGTTGCTTTCCGCGAATGGCCCTCTCCGTTTCGAACCAATTCAACAACGCCGATTGTGCAAGAAAACCGGATTTACATTTCTTCTGCCTATCAGGTCGGATGTGGCTTGTTTGAATTCGATGGTAAGTCTCTCAAGGAAATCTACACCAGCAAAGGGATGCGAAACCATTTCAACAATAGCATTCTGGTGGACGGGTACCTGTATGGATTCGACGGTAATTCGAATCTCGGCCGGGTTGTGCAACTGACCTGCATGGATTTTGCGACCGGCGAAGTCGCCTGGAAAAAGGCAGGATTTGGATGTGGGTCGCTGATGATTGCCGACAAGAAACTGGTGATTCTCAGTGAAACAGGAACACTGGTGGTCGCACAGGCCTCGCCCAAAGGTTTTGACGAACTGACTCGCTCGCGTCTGCTGAATGGTCGCTGTTGGACCGTACCCGTTCTTCTGAATGGTCACGTCTATGCTCGCAATGCCGCGGGCAGTCTGGTTGCCGTGAAGTTGCCAAAACAATAGATGTCTATTCGAAGCTGGGCAGGCCGTAGGGTGGACTCAAAGTTACCCAGATCTTTTTCTCTCGG
>CAIWEX010000549.1 GCA_903911795.1 uncultured Schlesneria sp. | reverse complement strand
CGAACTTAATTTTCAGAGTGCCGCTTCGATCAGAATTGATCCGACAGCACGACGATTCGGCCGGTCCAATGACGTTGCCTGGATTCGCGAAGAGGGTCTGATTTCACCCGCAGGACAAGCGCCGAAGTCTTTCGTTTGTCGCAGGACAAATTCGACGCTCGAGTGGCAATGGAATTTCACCACACTCGCACGGTACGAATGCGATCTTTCGCGCCCTGCCGGATTTGCGATCGAAACGGATTACTCTGATAGCGGACCACCGCTTCGACTCAAGAACATCCGCATCAAACTTGTACGAAGTGCGCCTGCCGATGTTGTTTCCGAACCGTTCGCGGAACAGGCGATTGCACTTGCCCCACCACCTGCGAGAATACCTGCGAAGGCAGCACTGGAGTCGTCCAGAGCACCGTTATCCACCCTTCTGAAACCGGACTCGAAGGCCGCGATGAAGGCTGCGGACTGGCATCTGCTGGCGTCAAAGTTAACGAGCCAATCTAAAGACGTTGTCGATCCGGCAGCACGTTATGTCCTTCTGACGGAAGCGATCGATTGCGAAATGCGAGCGGGGAATTACTCGACAGCCATGAGTCTGGTTGAAAAGCTCGCAAATTCTTACGACGTCGAACCATGGTCGCGAAAGCAACAAATATTGAAGGTCTATCTCAACGCCGCTGATGCAGACGGCAAACGAAACCTGGCGATTTTCTTGCTGAAGGTGTCGGAGGCGATGGTCGAGAGCGAAAAATTTGACCTGGCGTTAGAAGAACTTGCTGCTGCAAAGACGATTGCGAAAAACCTGAAAGAACCTGGATGGGCCGATCGATTCGAACAGCAGGAATCGGAAGTGGCAAAATCGAAAAAGCGGTGGGAGTCTGCGGAGATCGCTCGAAAGACCTTGAAAAAGTTGCCTCAGGATGCCGAAGCGAACCTGGCGCTGGGACAGTATTCGGTATTCGTGCGCCGCGACTGGACTACTGGTCTGGAACTGCTTGCGCGAGCTGGCACAGCCCCCCTGGCAAGGCTCGCCGCGATCGATCAATCCACAACAAGGAAGGACGATGGATATTTGAAGACAGCAGATTCATGGTTCGAATATGCCAACTCTCTGACGGGAAGAGATCGCCAGATCGCATTTTCGCGATCAGTACACTGGTTTGCTCTGGCCTCTCTAAAAATGAGTGCCAAGGTACGGGAATCCAATCGATCGAAAATCGCACTGGCAAATTTAGGAGCCATTGGACTGCCCGTCGAACTCTATGACTCTCCGGCCAATGGACTCCTTCGCCGTGAGTTAACGAGTTTCAGTGCCAATGAATTAGCTCTGACACTGGGCACCGGATTCGATTTCTCAAGATCCTGGGTGCTTTCGATGGATTTCAAGATTAAAAACCTGAATAGCGGTCAGCGTGTATTGGCAATGGTCGGTGATCAGCACCTGAATGCTGTCATGTGGATTCGGCAGGATGGAGGAAGGTTGTGTGCGGCGGTCCGGAGTTTCCAATTCCATGAACTGTCAGAAATCGTCACACCACCCATACTGACCAGGCAATGGACAAACGCTTTGCTGGTCTACGATGCCGCGTTAGCACAATTGCAATTCTATGTTGACTATCAACTCGTTGATTCGATTCCGTGTGTGAAGCAGACACTGGGTCGCATCATGCCGCTTCGTCTCGGAGGTGGTGGGCTCAACATGCAGCAATTTGAGGGCGAATTGCGTGACGTCTGGTTCGGTAACACGGAATCCGGAATGACAGGGGGAGCAGATCCCCCTCCAAATCTGAAACCTCCTCAGGTCGATAGGACGCCGATGCTGTGGGGACTTTTGGCCACGCTGGTCGCCAGCTTCATTCTGATAAAGGGCATTCAGCGGCTTCGAAGCAATAAGGCTATGTCATAACTCGGACTCGCCACTCGGTGGACTTTCGTGAAGCCCACCGGGGCAAATCAGCGTACAGTGCCGGTCCGTTTGCGCGTCAGGATTCCCGGTCATGGCTTAACGGGATTCCAGAGATTCTTCACAGTTACGACAGTTCCATTCTGAGCTTTGCTGTCTTCAGCAGCCTGCATCACTGCAAAGATCTCCAGTGTTTCAGCAGGTGTGACGGGAACAGGCCCCCCTTTGAAAAACTTTGCGATTTCAGTCGCCAGACCTTCGTACCCTACGTATTTGTCATTCGTCGGGACGACTCCTTTGACCGGCACTCCGTGCCCATAGATCCCTGCTGTAGAGACACCCGTGTCGCCAAAGACCGTCGCGCTGTACTTGACGGCTCCTTCCTTGATCCCACGGTAGGTGCCAATCCGCCCGTCCTTCCAGACGGCAGTGATACATTCTGCGGTAGGAGTCGAGGCACATGTCACAGAGACAACTCCTGGGCCACCCATGATCGCGTAGAGCGTTTCGATGCTGTGGAGCGGCCGAGTGAACTTATCCGCGTCGGGAGCATTGACGGTCCAGCCGCCGTAGACATCGCAGCCGATCACACGTCCGACTTCGGGATGATCACGCATCCCACTGAAGCCGCCACTGAAGCGATGTTGAGAACTGCTCCAGCAGGGGGTCTTCGTCTCTTCAGCCAGTTTCAAAATCGCGACTGCATCGGCAGGGGATGCGGCAAGCGGCCGGCTGATGAAGAGGCGTTTGCCTGCCCGCAGGACCGATTCTGCCTGTTTCAGATGCAGACGCCCATCCATACTGAAAATCATGATGCCATCGCACTTTTTCAGCAGTTCATCGACAGAATTCACCATCTCGATCGGCGGAACTGCGTCCTTCGGATCTTTCGGGCTTTGATACATCTTCAGCAACTGATCCTTCCAACTGGCAACGAGTTTGTCGCTGTCGGGGTAGTCAGGGCTGCCGATGGGATAGGCCGCGACAACACGGACCCCTTCGAAGACCCCTTCTGCGTGAGGTCGATTGAGAAACTCGGTGTAAGCGACCGAACCAAAGTTATCGATCCCCAGGATCCCGAGTTTCACAGGCTCCGCGGCATGAATGCCCTTTGCTGCAACAGATGCCAGGAGCGTCAACACGGCGAACAAGGTCAACAGACGGCTTTGCATGGAATTCCTTTTGTGGGAGTTCAGAAATACAGCCTTCATCGCTTCTGAACGACGATAGCGGATCATGCGATCATCTTCGATGAATCCGACGGCGGTCCGCGAGAAATTCTGACAGACACCCGAATTGCCGTCAGACCTATTTGGACATCAAGCCAACGGTATTCACCGCGATAATGCGGTACTGATGAACTTTGCCTTCTTCAGCTTTGGTGTCAACGTATTTGAACTCCGCGAGCGGTTGAGTGGGGGTGTCGCTGTACGAAAGGTTCTGGAAGATCGGACGTCCGAACGGGTTCTTTCCTTGCTCAGGAACCCTGGCAAGGACCTGGCCATCGCGTTCGATGATGAAGTTGGCAAGGCCACTTTCGAGATCCGCTTCAGCGGACCAAGTTAGGACATGACCATCCACTTTCAGATTCGTCGGGGCAGGGGGTGGGGTCGTGTCGGTGACGGCTGAGTCCTTCGTGTACTGGGTCCAGGCGACAGCAATCGACTCGTTCGGCAACCAGACCGATTTCTCGATGGCGCCGGAAAATATCGCGGCGGGAACGGGTGCAATAATTTCTGCTTCACCCGTGTTCAGAGGGGCAATCCAGGCATCGTTCTTTGACATTGGTTTCAGAGGATCACCTTGCGTTGCAGAAAGGCGTGCGGTAAGACAGGCATCGAACCATGGCATCGCCAGATAGCGCTGGTTACCACAATCATGACTCGCCAAAGGGTCGATCGACACACCAATCAGCCCCCCTTTGGCACGCACCGCAAGAAAGAATTTTTCATTGCCGGGCCAGACAACTGCGAAGCGGCTTTCCTTATCCGTGACACCTTCCTTCGTCCCGAGATTGCACATAATTGGCACCTGGCAAGCGGCGTCAGAAATTTCATATGGGGCTGGCTTCCCTTCGACGGCCGCAATCGGTGGAACCCCGGAACGTAACCATGCTGCGGCGACTCGATCAGGATGCAAAAGGGTCATTCCACCCGCCCAATGTCCACCACCACTGTGGCCCCACAGTGCCCAGGGAACCGTGGACAATTCCGGATGACCGGATTTCCCCCCCAAGTCTTTCAAGGACTTCTGGAATGCCGCGTCTGAACCCTTGCGGGGATCACACCAGAGCTGGCAGTCGGCTTTCTCCGGTTGCTCATAAACAGGGCTGAGCAGGGCACAATCGTGCTTTTTGGCCAGCGCCTGCCAATGCAGATCGAACGCTCCCGTCTGCCCGGACTTGCATGATCCCTCGCCGCACCCATGCTGATGGACGACCACCCCGCGCAGCGTCTTGACCTGCGGTGGAATCCAGATCGTAAAACTGACAGGGTATACGAGTTCTCCAGCCTGCGTCGAACCTTCGTAGCGAACGCGATAGTACGGTGGGTCGGCAGGCAACTTCATCTCATACGGTGGTTCCTGCGCCGAAAGTGAAGTGATCGAACCCGCAACAAAAACGACCGACAGGACAAGCAGACGCATGGTACTACCCTGCACAGGAGCCTTAGATGATTCTGAATTCAGCGCTGTGGGGCAATCCCTCAACAGCATCAGGAATCTAGGGGAACTTGATAGCGGATTCAATCGGTACTGGAGGAAGTCACGCGCCGATCATCGACAATCATGCAATTGCAAAGCAAGCGTACAGATGCAGGTGGTCCAGTCGAGGCATCCCGAATTGAAAAGCGTGGCTGCACGGCTCAGGACCGTTAGTGTCGCTTTTTGGACTTTCTTCGCGATAGGATGTCTGGCACGTTTCCGGAAAATGTAGACGTCTCGTCCGAAAGAATGAACCGCGATGGCTGATTTGAATTGGAATAGCCGACAACTGACGCACGGGTGGCAACGGGGAGTCACCGCGTTCTTCTATGGGCTCGGCATGACCGAAGCGGATTTTGACAAGCCGCAGGTCGGGATCGGGATTCCGCTTCTGGAAGGAAATCTGTGCAACGTTCATGCGTATGATCTCGGACGGCTGGTGGCCGAAGGCTGCCGAAATGCCGGGATGCTGGGCTTTCCGTTCGGAACACCCGGGGTCAGCGACAATCTGACACAAGGGCTGGAAGGGGGGAGCGCCAGCCTGGTCTCGCGCAACCTGATCGCGAATTCTGCGGAATGTGTGGTGACCGCTCATTGCTATGATGCAATGATCGGCCTGCACCATTGTGATAAGAACGGCCCCGGATTCGCCATGGCCCTGGCCCGGATGAACTACCCCGGCTTGATTCTTTCGGGTGGCAGTATTCATCCTGGCTGTTATCAGGGGCGAGATATCTCGATCCTGGATGTGTACGACGCTCAAGCTGCCGCGTCGGTCGGAGCGATTCCACAAGCGGAAGCGGACGACATCCGGCGACAGGCGTGTCCCGGCCCCGGTGGCTGTGGCATCGCGGCCTCGTTTAATACCTGGGGAATGTGCCTGGAAGCGATCGGCCTGATGCCC
This sequence comes from uncultured Schlesneria sp., assembly GCA_903911795.1. Taxonomy (GTDB): domain Bacteria; phylum Planctomycetota; class Planctomycetia; order Planctomycetales; family Planctomycetaceae; genus Schlesneria. The sequence goes on along the minus strand of CAIWEX010000549.1, from coordinate 5,337 downwards.
CCTCAAAGCAGTTCGACTCCGGCGATTGATCCCGCAAAGAAGGAAGAATGCCTGTCCGCAGGAGCACTTGTACGTAACCTGCTGCAACTGGAAATCCGTCCTCGCGACATCCTGACTCGCAAGGCGTTTATCAACGCGGCCACGATGATTTCGGCGGTTGGCGGTTCAACGAACGGAGTGATCCATCTGCTGGCGCTGGCTCGTGAAGCACAAGTCGATTTCGGCCTGAAGGATTTCCAGGAGATCTTCCGACGCACGCCAGTGATGTGCAACTTCGCACCCCGCGGAACGAAAACGATGGTCGACTTGCACAAACTTGGCGGGACATCAGTCCTGCTGAAACATCTGGTGCGGGCAGGCTTGATCGATGGGAGTTGCCTGACGGTTACCGGTCGTTCGCTTGCCGAGAACGTGGCGAACGCGGCCGATCCTCCGGCTGGCCAGGACCTGATCGCTCGAATTGATGCACCATTCAAGCCATTCGCGGATATGCAGGTCTGTTTCGGCAATCTTGCTCCGGACGGCATCGTGTTTAAGGTGTCGAGTCTTGCCGAACCCCGCTTTCGTGGTCCAGCCATTTGCTTCGAGAGCGGTCGTGCGGTCTCGGAGGCCGTGGAACAGCGGCGCATCCTGCCCGGCAGTGTCATCGTCTTGAGAAACCTGGGTCCGGTGGCATTGGGAATGCCAGAAGTTGTTCTGGCAGCATCGGCGCTGTCCGTCCCGGAACTCAACGGCAAAGTGGCGTTGATTTCTGACACACGGATCTCGGGAATCTCGCACGGTGCGATCGGAGTCCATTGTGCACCGGAAGCAGCAGTCGGAGGCCCAATCGGGCTGGTTCACGATGGCGACGCGATCAGCTTTGATTTGCCAACGGGGGCGGTGACGCTGCACGTGACGGAAGAAGAACTCGCCCGCCGCAAGTCAAACTGGAAACCGCAGCCACGCACGTATACTCGGGGCTACCTGGCGGACTTTGCCGCGACGGTCTCGCAAGCCAACCATGGCTGCGTCAGCACTGCACTCTACAAACAACTTTAAGCAGTTCAATGTCGAGTCATTGATGTCAGACAAATTCGCAAATCGGCAGCCATTGCGGTCGAGGTCAGCATCGTTTGCGACGACTCGGTGGAGTGTCGTCGTCGCGGCGTCGCAAGATCATTCCGCGGAATCGGACCAGGCTCTTGAAACGCTTTGCGCGGCGTATTGGGTTCCTGTTTACGCCTACGTGTGCCGAGTGACAAACGGCGAAGAGGCCCGCGATCTGACTCAGGGGTTCTTTGCTCACCTGCTGGAAAAAAAGGCGATTGGCAAGGCGAGTCCTGATCGCGGACGTTTTCGAGCGTTCTTGCTGACGGCGTTAAAGAATTTTCTCGCTAACGAACACGACAAGCAGAAAGCTCAAAAGCGAGGTGGTGGCAGAATGTTATCCCTCGATTTTGAATTTGCCGATTCGCAATCGAAGTTCGAGCCATCCAGTGAATTGACCCCTGAAAAGTTGTTTGAGCGACGCTGGGTGATGACGCTGATCAATCTGGTGCTGGAAACATTAAAGGATGAGCTTGCCATTTCGGGGAAGGAAACGCAATTTGAAGCTCTGAAACAGTCGCTGACGGGAGAGATGACGAACGCCGAATACGAACTCGCAGCAGACGCACTGCAAATCACACCTGCAGCAGCACGACAGGCGGTGTACCGGCTGCGGAACCGATATCGTGACCTCTTTCGACAGGAAGTCGCCCGGACCATTGACGATGTGACACCGATCGATGAAGAAATTCACCGCTTATTGGACGCATTCAACGACTGATGCCAGAATTCCGAAAAAATCGTGTTATCGAACGGTCTCGATCCTGTATTGATGGGTAGACACGCTTTCATCGTCTGGAATCTACCCTCATGACTGAACCTCGCCAATGTCCCGGATGCGGTTTTCTGCTATCTCCTGATGTGCCAGCAGGACTCTGCCCAAAGTGCCTGTTGCGGGAAGGTTTACAGGAACCTGAGCCAACCGTGATCGGGGTGTTCCAGCCTCCGTCGCTGGAAGCAATGCGGCAGAAGTTCCCGCAGTTGGAAATTCTGGGACTGCTGGGACGCGGCGGAATGGGAGCCGTTTACAAGGCTCGGCAGATTAGTCTGGATCGCCTGGTTGCCATCAAAATTCTGCCCCCGGAGTTTGGCCGCGATCCGCAGTTTGTCGAGCGATTCACGCGTGAGGCCAAGGCTCTTGCCAAGCTCACACACCCCCAGATTGTGACCGTTTACGACTTCGGACAGACCGATGACCTGTTGTACATCATGATGGAGTATGTGAATGGAACGACTCTGCGGCACCTGATGCAGGCACGCAAGCTTTCCCCCGCTGAAGCTCTGGTCATAGTTCCTCAACTGTGTGATGCACTGCAGTATGCTCACAATGAAGGAGTCGTCCACCGGGATATCAAGCCGGAAAATATTCTGCTTGATCAGAAAGGGACGGTGAAGATTGCTGATTTCGGCCTGGCCAAGTTGGCGGTCGGCGATGGGAATGCTGACGAGACCAACCTGACACAATCCCGCCAGATCCTGGGAACACCTCGCTACATGGCCCCCGAGCAGTTGCAGGGCGGTCAGGCCGTCGATCATCGGTCGGACATTTACGCTCTCGGTGTCGTTTTTTACGAGATGCTGACCGGAGAAGTCCCCGTCGGACGATTCGAACCACCATCAGAGCGTATCCAGATCGATGTCCGGATCGATGACATCGTCTTGCGGGCATTGGAACGAAACGTGGATCGTCGTTACCAGCGCGCGTCACAGATGAAAACTGATGTCGAAGTGGTTGTGGCAACATCAGACGCTTCTCGACAGAACCCCACCGAACCATTGGGAATCACGCCCGTCGGCAAAGCGGTGCAGACAAACGACGATGAAATCTGCGACCGACAGACGGACTTAGTGGGAACGGCTGGAAGCCATGGAAGACGTTGGAGACGGGTCTGCTTCGTGCTGCTGGTGCTTTTACTGGGATGCGGTCTCTGGCAAGGCCCCAAAAACGGGCGATCACGGCTGATGTTGGCTTCCCAGCGGGGAGACATGACGAGCGTCGGATTTTGGCTGAACCTGGGGTTCAGCACCGAGACGATTGACGAATCCGCCATGACCCCGCTGATGTGGGCTGCCTGGAATGGAGACACCGCCATTGTGCGGATGCTGTTATCTCGAGGAGCCAATCTGGAACGAACGGGGAGCAACGGCGAAACGGCGTTGATGAAAGCGGCATATCACGGTCATTCAGACATCGTACAACTGATGCGAGGCCACGGAGCTCGCCTGGATCGTGCCGACGACGATGGCCAGACCGCGTTGATTCGCGCTGCCGGGTTGCAGCATCAGGCCACTGTCGAAGTATTGATTCAGCCTGGAAGTACTCCTGCGGCGGCACTGGATCTGGTCGATGTGAACGGATTCACGGCACTGACGTTTGCGACAATCGCAGGTCATGACGCGATCGTTAAAGTACTGCTCAAGCAGGGAGCAGACCCCAGAGTGCAGTCGAAACGCGGTTTGACTCCGTTGATGCTGGCGGCACTCAATCGCCGGGCGAATGTGCTGCGGACTTTGTTGCCGGTCAGCGACGTGAGCGCGAAGGGAAATCGAGGTGAAACGGCACTCCATTTCGCCGTTGAAGTCGGCGACGAATCGCTCGTCGAACTATTCCTGGGCGCTGGTGCCCCGGAGAGCGGCCCCGTCTGGTTATGGCGTGGTTATCGCATGGGACTGAAGAAACAATTCGCGGCCGCCATTCCGATGCTCAAGAATGCGGTCGCTGCATCACGCAACGAAAGTGGACCGTGGCACTTTGGAGTCAACGAATGGAAGTACGATGCCCAATCGCCGGAATTATTGGCATTGCTGTTACTGGCCGAATGTCATCAGCGGGTGGGATCGACCGAGGAAGCGACTGCAACTTTACAACCAGCCCTGAAATCATTTCCGAAGAGCCTTCTCGTTTATCGCAAGAGTCAATCAGGCAACGGCCGCAAGCACGTTGTTGAGTACACACTGACGTCTGACGCCATTGAAAACCACCTGAAGCATCCCTTAACTGACTGGCCCATCGGACGCCGGGAAGAAAGCTCTGATGTGGGAGGTGGTTCTTCCAGCAACTGGGGGCCGCAGACGATGGGCAGTCTGTTTCAATGAGTTGACAATACGCGCGTGGAAATCTCTGAAAACAAATTCTAACGCGGCTCGCGACCGTACGATTCAAGAGGACGCAATGATGGCCAGTTGGATGATTGATACTCAGGACGCGGCGCGGTTCGAAATCGTCAGACGGGCTCAGGCGTTGGGGATCACCGGAAATCCCGACAAGGCGGCTCATCCGCTGGGGCCGATCACGCTCGCCGATGGGCGGAGCGTGAACGCTCATGTGGTCCATGCCGTTGATCCGATCATCAGCGATGGTGTCGAAATTGTCATGATTAACCGGAAGCATGACCCAGGCATGGGAAAGCCCGCGCTTCCCGGTGGATTTCTCGATCCGACGCGAGGGGGCGTCGAAACCGCAGTTCAGGCCGCGATCCGTGAAGCGATGGAAGAGGTCGGGATTGAGTTGGGTGATGGTGAACTGCTGGGGTGCCGAAACTTCAATCGACCGTTCGATGTGAGAGTCGCTCGAAGTGAACTCCCTCAATATGGCATCGCAGAGGGCGACATTTTCCTGGTCTCAACCCAGGCCGTTCGGTTTGATGTTCCAGACCTTGCCAGAACGGCGCTCGTTGCCGGGGACGATGCTGAGCCGGGGTCCGCTCGTCGTGTGAAGATCGAATCGTTGACGAAAGAATCCGTCGGGGTTGCCGACCATTACGATATGATCGCGGCGGCGTTTCCCGGTCGTTTGCCAGTTTAATCAGCCGTACTGATCAGACAGAGAACGAAACGGCTTTGACGGCATCTTGTCTCGGAGCATACTGTTTCAACAGATACTGGGGCTCGCTTCCTCGTGTTCGGGATCAGCGTGAATTAGTGGAGACCAGTTTCCAAGATTCTTCCTTCCTCCTGAAAATCGGAGTCCTGATTCTTCATCGTTCTGCCCCACATCGTCCTGCTATTTCAGGCTTTCATGAAATTGAAAGGGAGCCCTTCGGTCATTTCAGCGGACGGGAACCCGTGCCGCACAGTCTTTCCGAAAGTCGCCTTCACGCTCCTGCGTGAAGATAGCCGTCTGCAATTGGGCGTCTGATGTTCAACGCATGTACGACTGCCAGGTCGTAATGAAAAAAGACGAGAAGAGGAGACCTTCGGTCGTCGGTTTCGGCGGGGTCAGGAGACTACTGCTATCAACATCTTTGG
>CAIWEX010000548.1 GCA_903911795.1 uncultured Schlesneria sp. | reverse complement strand
GTAGTCCTTCAACTGCTGTAGATCCTGAAAATAATAGCTGGATCCAATATCAGGCCGAAGAGAAACCGGCAGTGCCAAGGCAATGATCGTCGTTGGTGCGAGTAGCAAGTACTTCCAGGCTCGTTCAAATTTCAGGTGCATAAAGTACATCAACACACACAAGGCTTTCGCCACAGCGACGGCCAGCACAATCGCCCCGAGCAGAATCTTGCTGGGAAGATGCACCAAATCGGCGGCGACCGAAATCAAGGTGAAAACACATAATGCGATGAAGACGCGGAAATAGATACTTCCGTGCGACTCATGGTGCTCGACCGCTGGGTTGTGATCCGACATGACGTTCAACTCTCCATTTTCATCCGATACAAGATCGGTTTGTGCATTGCAGGAACTTGGCGAATTCTCGCCGTTTCAACTCAGACTCAGGTCCGTTTCAGATAATGTAAAGCAACGGAAACAGAAAGATCCAGACCAAGTCGACAAAGTGCCAGTACAGTCCAATGTTTTCGACGAGAATCGCATCATCCACAGAGAGCCGACTCCCCTTCATCAGAATCAGTAAAAACATGAACAGCCCAATAATGACGTGAATCGCATGGAAGCCTGTCATCAGGAAATAGTTCGAGGCAAACAGATTTCCATAGAGGATTGGTTGAGCCGACCGTAATCCACTGGCAAGCGATTTGATGAGCTCTGAATCATTATTCGGTTCTTTCGCCTTGTGGTCTCCTTCGTCGATCGATTGCTCGTGCGTGCCGACCACTCCCTTCCGCAGCTCTTCAACCTTATGGTTGACTTCATCGAGCGTCACCGGCGCATATTTGCTGCTCGCATGCTCTTCTTTGCGGATATCATCAAATTTGTCATAAGGGACTGTCAAAGACAAATTACCCCGGACGTGCTCTTTCAGACTGATGTATTCCGAGTTTAATTTCGCAATCGCCTGATACTGGCTTAATTGTTTTTTTTCTGATGCTGTGGCATCAGCTTTTTTCGACAACGTCTCGATCTGCGTGTCCAACTCGGCCTTCTGGTCTTCTCGTTTTTCTTTCTTGGGAAAGGCTTTTGCCAGATGTCGATCCATCAATCCACCGAATTGACGAACAACCTTATCCATCGCCTGCAGATTGTTTTCGGGAATATGACCAGGGAGGATGTCGTGTTCAAACTTACCCGCGTACTCAAGGCTTTTAATCCCGAGAAACAGGCAGCCGAGTAGCAACGTGTACAGCATGAATTTCCATGCCTTGGCGTATTGATGATTGAGCAAACAATCGTGCGAGACAACCACAAAATAGCTCGAGACAATCAGCACGAACGTGTTAATACCACCAAACGCAATATTGATGTGAGTCACGTGTGGATCGGTCGGCCAGCCAAGCGACCCCATGCGCATCACAATATACGTGCCAATAAAGGCTGTGAAGAACATGATTTCCGTACCCAGGAATAACCACATTCCGAGCTTGGCATTCGAAATGGGTATACCCATCTTCAGAGTCGGAGCAGCAACAGCGTGTGTCATTTCAGTCTCATTCGCGACTTAAGTCTATACCATGGCTCAGACGCCACAGTTCATTGACCATGTTTGTTAAAAGCAGAGTTTGATTATAGTCGTTCAAGTAGTCTCAGATTATCCCAGCTCAGTGTGATCAGCAATACAGGCAAATAAATCAGCGAGGTCCACAAAACCCGACGGGCACTCATACGGGTTTCATCATAAGCAAACAGAATCGCTGCGGACAGGTACAACCCACCAAGCACCATCGCCACATAAGCGTAAGTCGATCCTGCTAATCCCAAATGTGTCGGGAGCAGGCTGACGGGAATCAGGCAGACTGCGTAGGCCACAGCCATCAGTCCCGTAATATGGGGAAGTGGCTTACCCGCAGGAAGCATTCGTAAACCTGCACGGCAATAATCTTCCCGATGCAGCCAAGCGATCGCAAAGAAATGAGGAAACTGCCATAAAAACAACACGGCAAATAACGAAAATAAACTCGCATCCCAACGCCCGCCCGCAGCCAGCCACCCTAGCACCGGGGGTAATGCACCGGGGACAGCACCGACGACGGTACAGAGCGAAGTGATCCGTTTCAGTGGCGTGTATGCCCCTGCGTAGAGGAGAAACGTGAGTCCGGTAGCAGCCGCAGTCGGCGTATTCACCAGAAACGCG
>CAIWEX010000547.1 GCA_903911795.1 uncultured Schlesneria sp. | reverse complement strand
TGCACCAGCGGCAGTTCAAGATGGCACGCGCCACCGGTCGTGAGCTGCCTGACAGGGACGAGAGGTGCCAGTCGCTGCGCGTCGCGATCCGTCGCGATATCCCCCACCAGCACCCCCATTCGCAGCGATCCCCCCCAGTGCCGAGCCATCGCCTGCAAGAGTGATGTCTTCCCCGCGCCAGGTGATGAAATCAGGTTCAGACACAGAACTCCCCGTGATGTCAACGACTGCCGCCACGACTGTGCCTCGACCTGTCGTTTATGCTGAAGATTCCGCTGCAGCGGAATCGTTTCGATTACCATCTATTGACCTTTGCAACTTGTCGCATTCGGAGAGAATCTGAAAAGCACCTAGCCCGTGCTCGCGCATTTCATCAGAAAACACTCTGCCGATCAATCACTCGCAATACCGTTGCTCAAGGGTTTGGTCGCTGTTGACGGAGTTCATGCAACTCTGCTCGTAAACGCTCGTTTTCCGTTTGAAGTGCGCGAATGGCTTCTCTCGGTGCCGGAGGCATCTCTTGACCGGGTCTCCGTAATCGATGCGTATTCTCCGCAAGTCGAAGGCGAGCGGCGCGAACTTCACGCTCCATGGCGTTTGCCTTTTCCATCAGATCATGAGCCAAATCATGCACTTCGGCTTGTTTCAGGTTTTCGGCAGCGACTCGAAGATGATGAATTCGCCGAACCTGTGCATCCAGTTTGCCCCCCTCTGGTCCCCCACGGTCAGCCCCGCCAGCCGGGCCACTGCGAGGAGCACGCAGGGCCTGCGCGATTTCCTTTTCAATCCCGGCTTGTTGATCACGCACGATCTCCAGATCCTGCTCCGAGGCATTCGCCTCGCGCATCGCCGCCGCTTTTCGTTCCAGGTCCTGCTGCCGTTCCTTCAATTGACGAATGTTTGGTTCCCAGCCGCGTGGCCGGCCCCCACCCTGCCCTGGGAATTGATTCGGCATCCCCTCAAACCGATCTGCGTGATCAACCGATTTTACCGAATCATGACGAGCGCGTTCTTCCATCGCTCCCAACTGCTTGCGTAGGATCTCGACTTGCTCGCGCAATTCGTCGACTTCGGCGGCAAACAGCGCGGGATTCGCCAGCCAGAAACTCGTACCCAGTACCACCGCGACCAGATTGAAAATTTTCATCGAAGATCCTTCATGGAATCGGGATTCCCGCTACAGGCAATCCCTGCGTTAAGTTTCAGAATCAAGTCGAAACCCGATTTGAGTTTTTTGTTTTGAGTTCATTGAACCGGAAGCTCCAGCACACCTTCTTCCAGGCCCCCTAACGTCGAGATCGATTTGACAAGTCGCTCGAGGATTGGACGAAACGCCGCGGAAACACCCGGAATCAATGCGACCCGTTTCAGTTGCTCGGCCGGCTTCACCATGATTTCCCGGATCAGATCCGGCAACATCAACTTGGAATCTTTGGTAAGACTATCCGCCTCCTGCTGAATCCCTTCAAGACGTGCTGCAAGTTCTGTCAGCGTGGGCAGCGCAGCCTCAGCGGTCGCCGCATCACTGATCCCGGTCAAGCTGTCTGTTAGTTGCTGGAATTGAGTCGCCAGACCCGTCGCCATGGGGCCAAACGCGGGGGCTTTCATCGCGCTAAAATCCATCCCTCCTCCGCGCGGTGCCGAGGCCCCGGCCTCGTTCGCTTTGGCAGGAGCCGGTGCAGCGAGTTTTGATTTTGGCCAATATTGAACCGTTAAGGCGGCACAGGCAACCCCGAGCAGCGGTAACAGCAGTAAGAGCCAGACGGGACGACCGGCTGCGGGAGCCCCAACCGCGATACCCTGTGTCTTCCCCTGTGGACCCGTCTTCCCCTGTGGAGCCGTAGTTCCGCCACTGAGCGCCGCAAGTCCAGGAACCTGTGCCAGCGAGAATTCCGGCGGCAGCGCTGCCGCGATCGACGCTTTTTGCTCAGCGAACAATCTGACCAGCCCCTGAGCATCCATTTCCTTTCCCGAAAACTGCTGTGACAGCGTCCCCAGGATCAGCGGGCTCAAGTATCCGAGTAGTTGATTCGCCTGCTTTTCGCCGAGGCCACTGAATCCCGCCACGGCACTCGCCAAGCCAGCCAGCGTTTTTCCTTCCATCAAGGATGTTAGCAGGCCGTTTCCAAGGGTCGAGATTTCTTCTCCCTTTCCGGTCAACAAACTGCTCAAATTCCCCGGTGCTTTCGTTTGGAATTGCCCCAGGGCCGAAATCAGTTTCTCGACCCCCGGCCCCGAGCTAGCCAGACTGGAAAATCCCGACAATAACGCCGGCAAGGCCGCAGCGACCGCCGCTTGCGCCTTTGAGTCACTCACCCCCAACGTGGTCGAGAGTTGAGTCAAGTTACCACCGACCAATTGATCCAGGATT
>CAIWEX010000546.1 GCA_903911795.1 uncultured Schlesneria sp. | reverse complement strand
GGATCTCTTACTGTATCTTGTTCGCCGGAACGAAGTTGACATTGTTCAGCTCCCGATTTCCAAAATCACCCATCAGTTCCTTCAGTTTCTCGAGGTTCTTGAATTCCTCGATCTGGACCTCGTTGGGGACTTCGTCGTCATGGCCAGTACGCTGGTCGAAATCAAGAGTCGACAGGTATTGCCCCGAACGGTCGAGGAAACGCCTGAGGAACTGCCAATTTCGGACGACCCTTCCAATGAGCTGATCCAGCAGTTGATGGAGTACAAGCGGTATAAAGACGCTGCGCTGGCGATGGAACAGCGAGCGGCAGAGTGGCAGGAGCGATACCCGCGATTGAGTGACGAGCGCCCAAGTGCCGGGAAAGACCACGCAGAAGACCCGATCAAAGAAGTCGAACTGTGGGACCTGGTGAGCGCATTGTCGCGCGTCCTTCACAAGAAGGTCGTCGAAGAGTCGTCCAGCATTCGCTATGACGATACTCCAATTTCGGTTTATATCGATCGGATTGGCGCTCGCGTTCGCGTCGTTGGGCGCGTTCCGTTTTCTGAGTTTTTCGAAGGAACGAACCTTCGCAGCAAGATCATTGGTATCTTCCTGGCTGTCCTCGAATTACTCAGGCACCACGGCTTTCGGGCAGAGCAGATTTCGGAATTCAACGAGATCTATGTCTTGCCACCTGCGGACGTCACGATTCAGAAGGATACATCCAGTCACGAAACGTCTCCGCAAGCTGTCACTACGCTTGTCGAACAGGACGCTCACTAGTTGCCTGAACCTCACCGTGGCCAGCGTCAACGGCGATATCACGCGATCCCCCTCAATGTGGCGGTTCGTAGACGACCATGACTGCCGGTCGGTTCTTGAGGACCGGTGCCTCGCGAAACCACGCTCGAAACCAGTCTTTTGAGTCCCCGTGGAGCATGAATCCGTGATTCGCATGCTTGCCGTCTGTCCAGAATCGAATTGCTTCCACAAAATCCCAACTGCAACAGATTGGCTGGCTGGGACCATGTGCAACGTAGACGGGCCAGAAATCGGGATCGTCCCCTTCCCACGACATACCGCCGATAGCTTTCCAGTACTTGTCGGCGGCGTACCGATAGGCGTCGACCTCAGTTTCTGACCAGGGACGACGGCAGGCTTCTGCTGCCCACATGTTAGGCTTAAGTGGAGTATGCTCTTTGGCGGGATCACTGGCCCGAACGACGAGTAGTCTGGCTGCCAGGATTTTCGATCCCGTTGGGATGCTCGACAGATCAACTCGCATCAGTGGGCTACGGTGTCGCATGAAGATTTCTTGAGTTGCCGCCTGTCCAAAATTGGTGCTCCGATCGACGGTCAAGCTATCGGGACCATGACTGGACCAATAGGCATCCTGCCAGCCTGCAAAGGTTTTATCGGGACTTGTTCGATCGAATCCGGCTTCGCCATCGCGAAGGATAGCCAGAATCGCATGCGGGTGGCTTGACTTCAACTTCTCGTATTCGGCTTGAAAACGACTTTCCACCTGCACAACGGTTTGTGGCTCTGGCATCGCCCACTTTTCGATGAGCTTCTTGCCCAGTTCCTGAACTCCTGTGACTGACAGGTCCGT
>CAIWEX010000545.1 GCA_903911795.1 uncultured Schlesneria sp. | reverse complement strand
GACGGCGGCTGGCCGACATTTTGTCGTGGCTGGGGAGCATTGCCGTTCGACCGCAGCACGCCCGATCTGACCGCTCACACACTTCGTGCGATTCGAGTCTGGCAAATTCGTTGCCAGCCTGAGGCGACTGTTCCTGCGATGGCCCGTCGTGCGGAAATGGCTGTCAGGTCAGGGTTTGCGTTCTTAAGTCGAACGCAGCGCCCCGATGGGACATGGCTGCCACTCTGGTTTGGCAATCAATACGCCGCGGACGAAGAGAATCCCACATATGGTGTTTCCAAGGCTTTGGTGGCCTATCGAGACTGGGATCGACTCGATAGTTCCGAAGCAAAGCGAGCCGCGCAGTGGCTGATTTCCGCTCAAAACTCTGACGGCGGATGGGGAGGAAATCTGCAGACGCCGTCGTCGGTGGAAGAGACATCTCTGGCGTTGGAGGCATTGCTCTCGGTACCCTTGGGGAGGGAATCCTGCCAACGGGGGCTCGACTGGTTGCTGGACCGCGTTTCGGATAATTCGTTCCGGCAACCCGCCGCCATCGGTTTGTACTTTGCGAAACTCTGGTATTTTGAGCAACTTTATCCGATGATCTTCGCTGTCTCTGCCCTGAACCGCGGATTGGAAACTGCTGACCGACTTGTCGATTCGTCTCCGGTAGACTCCAATAAGCCGATTGAGATCCGCCCTGCCGTAACTTCGTAATGATGCCTGCCTGTAATTGATGTTCACCCTGTCGGTTTTCCAATGCGATTTTTCGTGTTGGACGTCAAGGAAGTTCTGTTCATGATCGCACCGACCAATTCCCCAGAAGAACAAGAACCGACCTCTGCACATGCCGCGCATGAGGTCACTCAGACCGCAGTCGCCGACGCTGAGGAGACCACGGGCTTAGGCGAAGAATCGGAACCGGTCGAAGCCGAAGCCGAGGACAAGCCGCGGCGACGCAGTACGTCGCACTTGAAACTCGTTCCCGAAACGTTGGAACTGCGTGAGCAGATCAAGGCGGCCGCCGAACAGTACGCCAGGACGCTGGACCGCAGCCGTCCCTTCAACAAGTCGGAACTGGAAGCACACGGTCGCAAGTTGCTGGAGCAAATGGGTCAGCCAGAAAAGTTTCTTGGCTTTGCCATGGTGCTCGTCGGTAACTTCTTCTGGAAACAACAATTCTTGGCCATCCCGTTCGAACGTCGTCTGTTGCTGTTGCCCCATTGTTTGAAGCATGCCGATGGTTGCCCAGCAGACTACGACGAATTTGGCCTCGACTGCGAAAAGTGCGGTGCCTGCTCGATCGCAGATTACAAAGTGCGAGCCGAACAACTGGGGTACAAGGTTCTGGTCGCAGAAGGTTCACCGATCGTTTTGAAGATCATCGTCTCGGGTCACGTCGATGGCATCCTGGGTGTCGCCTGTCTGAACGTGCTCGAAAAAGCGATCGACAAGATTCTGCTGGCAGGTGTTCCCTCGTACGCGATTCCCCTCCATTCAGGTGACTGCAAGAACACGAAGCTCGACGAAGCCTGGGTCTGGGACTGCCTGGAAAAGTACGAGCCACTGACCGAAGATCGCACCTCGGGCTACGTTCCGATGATGCGGGTTTCGAACCAGATGTTCGAAGATCAGTTTGATGAATTGCTTCCGGCCGCTCGCAGTGGTTCGGGAACGGCCGATTCATTGCTCGCCGAAACCGAATCGATTTCACGAGACTGGCTGGTCCAGGGAGGCAAGCGATTCCGTCCGTTCATCACGTTGGCCGCCTACGACGCACTCTCTGGCAACTACGCAACCCAGCCCGGCCGCAATGGCGAACTCCCCGAGTTTCCGGTTTCGGTGCGACGAGTGGCACTGGCGATGGAAGCGTTCCACAAGGCTTCGCTCGTTCACGATGATATCCAGGACGACGACCCGTACCGTTACGGACAGGAAACATTGCACAAGCGGTACGGCATCGGGCCGGCGATCAATATTGGCGACTACCTGATCGGTCTCGGCTATCGCCTGATCAGTCAGGGCCGGAAGGAACTGGGTGCCGAAGCCGCCGCAGACATCATGGATCGCCTTGCCAATGCTCATCTGAAGCTTTGTGAAGGGCAGGGTGCCGAACTGCGCTGGACGGGCGAACACTCCATCAAGCTGACAGCCCTCGATGCGATGAAGCTATACGCTCTGAAGACGTCTCCTGCCTTCGAAGCCGCACTCTATGCGGGATTGCGGATGGCGGGGCCGATGGATCAGTATGAAGCGATGGTTCCCACCTTCTGCCGTCATCTGGGGGTTGGCTTCCAGATCCTGAACGACCTGCAGGACTGGGACGAACACGCTCCCAACAAACTGGTGGCAGGACGCGATGCCGAACTCGCCAAGCCGACATTGCTGCTCGCACTGGCATTAGATGCAGCCAAGGGAGAGGTTCGCCAGGAACTGGAATCGGTCGTTCGTAGTGAGCTACCGCCGTTGGTTCGAGCAGACAGCCTGGGGCGACTCTATCATCAATTGGGAGTGTTCGAGCGGGCCGAAGCCTTGGTCGACAAGTGTCGCGGTCGTGCTGAAGCATTGGCAGACGAAGTTCATCCTGAAGCCTTGCGTCGGTTGCTGTACTTCTTGATTGACACGGTTCTGGCAGCACCTGCACCGCCGCCACCTGAACCTCTCGTCAAGCTTTCGAATCTGCTGCCGCTGGCCCCTGTACGATAGTCGTGTTGAATCGATGCCAATCCCG
>CAIWEX010000544.1 GCA_903911795.1 uncultured Schlesneria sp. | reverse complement strand
CTCCCCCCCCGTGCCTATAAATGCGCCGCCAGCAATGTACATCTTGTCTATAATTGCGCATTCGCGCCGTGAATGCCCCGGCGCTAGTTTCTCTGGACCCAGCAAGCGGCGCGGGTGATGTGTATGCCTGGTCTTTCGCAGATGTTTGAAATTCACGAACGTATCTTTGACCAGACCCTTGTAAAGCGATCCCAGATTCGTCGAACTGAAGCCAAACGGATTCGTTCCCAGAAAGTGGTGGAAGTACCAATTGATGAACTGCCAGTCGAACCCGTTGTTGTCTGAGATAAAGAACGCCCGCCCTTTGCATTCGGACTTGATCCAATGGGCGAATGCTTCCATGACGTTTTTGGGTTCGTCGAATTCCATCGTCTCTTCGCGGCTGAATCCGCTCACCGCCAAAGCGTCCGGGATAAATGCCTGCGAGATTGGCTTCAGTTTTCCATAAAACGACCGATTCAATTCCGGCTCAACAATGATGGCTCCAAAACAGATCATTGAGTAATCGCCAGGTATCGGTCCATCCGATTCGATATCTACCATCACGTATGCCATTGGCATTCCTTTCAATTCGATGTGATGCGAGTCCCACCGGAATGGTACCGCATAGGAATCTCCCATCCGAGTCATCCAGACATCAATGACATCTCGAAGATGGGCAAGTAACCTCGTCTGTACGCGCGTTGGGTGGCACTGGCGGCAGCTTTGAGCCGCCAGTGTCTGAAGAATGGGATGGCAGAATTGTGCCCTGGCCCAATGGCTGCTGCCAGTCCCACCCGACCGCTTATGTTTCGTTTGTCTGCGAAAACGGTCCAGCGATCACTTCTCGCAACTGGGCCAGAAACCGTGGAGAAACATCCGCCGGACCGTTTCCAATCACTGCGACAAGCGATTCGTCGAGTTCCATGCCGCTGGCAACCGTGAGCCCCGCGGCGGCAATGCAGACCGAGCGATTCATACCGCCCGAACAGCAAACGATGGCTGGAATCCGGGCTCGGACGAATGCAGCAACGGTGTCAGCGGCCAAACGCAAAAGCCAGGCAGGATTATCACCGCCATCCGAAAGTGGAAATCGGCACCGGACGATTTCGCGCGGCAACACCGCGAACGGTTCGTTATCGGCGACTTCGACAACCGCTTCGATTCCCGCATTCATGATGCTTCGAACATTCAGCATGTCGCCCGAGTTGCAGACCCATAGCAATTGACCAGTGATTTGCCGCATGTGATGAACTCCTTTCGGTGTTTCTCCCTGTCCACTGCGCGATCGCTACACCTCCGCGTGAGAGGCGGGTGCTCACCCTCTGTCAACGGGGTGCTCGCGTCGCTGGGGCGGTCCTGGGGATCAGGGCGGTTTTCTGCTCGTCTGTCAGACATTCGGCAAACTGCTTGTCGAACTCTTCGAAGTTCTTCAACCAGGTCTTCCGTTGCTCGTCTTGCGGACTTTGCAGGGTTGCCTCGACAAATTTCCGTCGCTCGGCAGCCAGTTGGCCCTCAATCTCCTTCAGCTTCTGAGTTTGCTCGTCATTCAATTTCGCGCGCATGAAGAAGTAGTCCTGTCGCAGTCTCACGATTGTCCAATCGTCGTTCTGTTCCGCATTCGTGAGTACTCTTACATCCTCGTCGATCTGCTCCTGAATCAGCTCCGAACGTCGTTTTTCCCAGATCTGCTGTTGCTCGATCGTCAAAATCTCCAGGGCCTGCTTGTCGAGTTCCGCGAGCCGTGCTTCGAGCTTCGCTTTCGATTCGGGACTGGCTACGTTGAAACCAAGCTCATTCATCATTTGACCTCGTCGGTTGGATAGCTGACCAAAATCCGACTGCTGACGTGAGGTCAGTTGGAGCCTCCTGGGCAGTTCGACGTCGTTGCGTCTCGCTTCCGTCAGCAGACTTGGCGTACGGGGAAGCTCAATCGCTTCGCCACGAATCCCACGGCCAATGAATTGCCTGCCACCGCGATTTCCGATGCTGGCGGTCGTTGCCGGCGAACTCTTGTCTGGAGACGCGATCGCACGTCGTTCCCATGCGTTCAGCAATGCCTCGGGAAGCTTGATGGTCCAATCATTCACCTCCCCAGCGCGCGACACCAGCTCGATGACGCGTGGATCCGGGATTGCCTCAACCTTCCTTTTCGTCCATTCCACTTTCGTGTCGTTTGGATCATGCAGCATGTTTCGATTCCATGCGGGATCGTCCGGAGTCATCTCGATGGGCACTCGGACAAAATCGAAGCAGACGGAATACTGAGAGACGGGAATCTGAAACCGATAAGGTAGTTCCAGGCGTCGCCACTTGGCACTCCCCTTTTCCTGAGGATAGAAGATCGCGGACGGCCAGCGTTCCCACTGATCACGGCCTGACGGAATCTCGGCCTGCCAAACGCCACGCCCGGGAATGATCAACACAAACGGTGTCGAATTGAAGGGAAACCAACCGGACGACGTCCACACCTGACCGCCAATCTCCCGCCCGCCGAACTGATGAAAGCCCAGAATCAAGCCGTACTTTTTGGAGTCCAGATCTTCGGGCAAACCCTCCAAGTGAAACGAAACGTCTGCCAATTGCGGTTCAATTTCGGGGGCCACAATTTCTTCGACGTGATCGCGTCCGGGGTAAATCATGAATGTCGACGAAAATGATTCGCCAGTCTCGCTGTCCATTTCAAGCTTGTAGAGACCCGGGCCGACGAAGCCGCAATCGACGATTCCCTGGGCATCGGTCGAGGCTTCGTGCTTCTTTCGAATGGATTTTGTCCCGGTGGCGGCGCTGGTCCCATTTTCCTCAGCAATCACTTCGCCAATGTCGGGAAGTTTACTGACAGTAACTGCCAGCCCTTGCGCGGCGGGGCCGTTCTTTGCTCCGTACGTTGCCTTGATTTTCAGGTTGTTCCAGCGCGGATCGCGTTCGGGCATGGGACTGGACTGTTGCAGAACCAGCTTTGACATCTGCTCCACCAGGGCCGCATTCGTCTGCTGTTGACCCTGAATCATCCACACGACCATCGCCGTCAACACGACAGATAGCGTCATCGAGACCAAGGCACTGATCACCACCAGCCGCTGCGTCATGATCTTGCTCCACATCGCTTGAAACCGCAGTCGCCTGTCAACCTGTCGCGGATCACCGAACCGCTCAATAACTCGCTTCCAGGCCGAACTTTCGTCACCGCCACGCACCAGCAGTTCGCGCCGCAGCCCCGCCTGCAGGTGATCCAGAATCTCATCGGCAATGTCCCGACGCAGCGACGGAGGCTCATCGTCTCGCGGAGCCGGCAACCCTGCAGTGATTTCGCGACTGTCCAGCACGTGTTCCACCCCTAAGACACAGTACGATGCCGATCAACTGTGCGATGCGGATCAACTGTGAAACAAGCTGGCCTTTGCCGTCTGTCCGCCTCCCAGAGTTCCCTCGACGCCGTCGGCGAATGCTCGCCACTCGGCCCGTTTGACGGCCAGTTCCTTGTGCCCTGCCGCCGTCAACTCATAGTACTTCCGCCGCCGCCCATCGACTTCGCGCCAGACGGCCTTCAACAGTTTTTCAGCTTCCAGCCGATGCAGAGCCGGATAGACGCTTCCTTCTTTCAGCTCAAAATACCCCTGCGACCGGCTCAGCACCGTCTGAGTGATCTCGTACCCATACGTCGTCCCGGAAGAGATCACTTCCAGCATCAGCATTTCGAGGGTGCCCGACAACAACCGCGAATCCATGGCAATCCATCCTCGTCAGATCTCATTCTGGCAGCACACATAGCCTGACTAGGCATAAAGCATAGACAGGCTAGGTGTGCATGTCAATTCCATGCATCCGCCGATTGCAGACGGATGGTCGTGGAAGCACAAGCATACCTGGCACGATTCCTCAATCCCTCGAAGTCAATCAGCCGTGCCACTGGGCAGTGACTCCCAAATTCTCGGCGAGTTTTGCCGAATGGCAAGCGATCCTCGTCAAAGCAGACGCTGTCGCCCTCTGGAATCGGTTGGTTCGTATTGTTGCTGTTACACAAGGGGTCTATCGTCCAAACCTCCACTTCTCTCATCATCTCCACTGCAGGTCACACGATGTCTCGCTTCGTGCTGTATCGATTTACCATCGTCGCATGTCTGCTATCGTTGCCCGGATTCCTGAACGCTCAGGAAATGCGAGTTTACACGACAGTGCGAAATCTGCGTGGTTCCACAGTCAGTGAAGACCGCGCCCCTGTCGTTGCTCGCAGCCTGACGCTGTTTCACGCTGGTAAAGTCTATGACTACGTCGAAGCGGCGAAAGAATTGACGATTTTTGAACCGGCCCATCATCGATTCACATTGCTCAGCGAACGTCGACGTGTCGCCACTGAAGTGACTCAGGACGAAGTCCGCCAGTTTCTGAATCTGGTCGAACAGGAAGGCTGGAAACAGCTCACGACCACAACGGAACAACAGGATTCGCCACAGGGAAAGTCGCTGATGTGGCTGAAATTCCAGCTCAAGCCGGAATTCGAAGTGACGTTTGACGGAGCGAAGAATGTCCTGTCATTGACAGATCGCGCGGCTCGCTATCATGCCGAACTTCAAGCGGCACCGACCAAGACTGCGGTCGAATCGTATCTGAGATTTGCCGACGCTACTGCGGAACTCAATTCCGTCCTGCACACCCAGGCACCTCTCCCCCGTCCACGACTGGTGCTCAACGGTGCATTGCGTGAACATGAATTGCTGCCAATCGTGGTGGAATTGAAAGCACAGGACGATCGCCTTCACCTGCAGGCTCGCCATGAATGGACCTGGAAATTTCAGTCACGCGATCGACAATTGATCTCGGGCTGGGAATCTCAGTTGGGTGACGTGGGACTGCGGCGGATCACGTTCCGGCAGTACCAGCAGGAATCGATGGCGTCGGAAGTCAGTCGAAACCGATAACTTTCCCGCACTTTGCTTTGCCGCCGCCCAATCACCCAACGTATACTGACCGACAGGGTCACGTGGTGAGCCGGAGTGAGCCAGTATCCGGCTGGCAACCATGTCCGGTTGACACGGGACATTGCTTGCCTCAGGTAGGGAACGACAGCGGGATGGCGGAAAACTTACTGCGTCTGGCGATGACGATACGTGACGAATCGTCGCGTGTCTTGAAGGTGCGCGACGCCCTGCAAGAGTTCCTGTCACGCGAGACGGGAGTTCGAGTCTCGGCCTTTGGTACCCCAGATCAAATCCGGATTGGTCGCAAACAGTTTGACCTGATCCTCGTCCTGGGTGGCGATGGAACGATCCTGCGAACTTGCCGACAACTCGGCTCACGCCAGATTCCGATCATGGGGATCAACCTCGGCCGACTCGGCTTTCTCGCCGATCTTTCTCCCGAAGAATTTCAGACGCGATTCCACGAAATTCGTGCTCGTCGATATACCGTCGTACCCCATTTGATGTTTTCCTGTCGACTGATCCGTGCTGACGGAAGTCATGAAACTCATCTCGGCCTGAACGAAGTTGCGGTCCATTCGGGAGGTGCCCTACGGATATTGCAGGTCCATCTGGCAATTAACGGTCAGGATGTGACAACCTACAGTTGTGACGGGTTGATCATCAGCACGCCAGTAGGTTCGACGGCACATAGCCTGGCAGCGGGAGGCCCGATCTTGAGGCAGGACTTGCAGGCATTTGTGATTACTCCGATCAGTCCACATACCCTCACGAATCGTCCTCTTGTTGACAGTGCAGACTCGCTCTATTCATTGACGCTTCCGGAAGTTCCGGCCGGGGCAACGCTGGTCGTCGATGGGCAGATCAAGGTCCCACTGCAGTTTGGCGATCGGATCGAAATCCGTAAGGCCCCCGTCAACTTTCAGTTTGCCCGGTTGTCAGACCACAGTTACTACGCGACGCTGCACGAAAAACTGGGTTGGGGTGGGCAAACGGGAAACGGACATCGGAACGGTTCCTGAAACTCATTTCAGAGACCACCGGGAGCGATGCCATGGATTCCACCAGACGCTTCGAAGATGACGAAGTTTTGAGGGCTGTGATCGACACGCTGCAAGAGATTGCAGGTGACGACCCGAAAGCCGAAGCCACGACAAATCTCGTCGAATTCGAAGAGGAAGTCTTTGACAGTCTGTTTCACTTAGAGTTGATTCTCGGGATTGAAGAACGACTCGGAATCAGTATTTCGCACGAGGAATTGCAGACGTTTTATCAGTTGCCGAATGGGATCGACAACACGATGCCCTTCGAGAAATGGCGCAGTTCCATCGCCCCCACATTGACCGTCGCAGCGCTGGCTGATTTCATTCGTGAACGTTACAAACCGATCTCATTCGAACCAGTGAGTGTGCTTGGCTCACCCCCCTGTCAGGCGGCGGGATACTTTGTTGGAATGAGCGACATCGTTCAGCAGATTCATCCCGAGGCCGGGCGGTTTGGTCCAAGTACGTCCATTCGGACGGTATTGCCAAACCGTCGATTACGCCTCTTCTGGTCTCGATTGAGTCGGGCCGCAAACAAATCGCTACCACCACTTTCATTCTGGTTGAACCATCTGGCCAATGCCCTGTTGATCATTTCGATCGGTTTCCTGGCATTTGGAATCATGGTCAACTGGGCCATTCTGGCATCTGTCTGGCTGCTCTGCCTGAAAGGGCTGCAACTCGGCTGGTGGCTGCATCGGAGAGCCAACCCGTTGCCGTATGGAATCGACACATTTGGCGATCTGGCTCGTTACCTGGCGGGAAAGCGAACACCACCTCGTGCCTGGCGATTCGGAAACCGGGTGGGAAGCCAGTTTCGCCGAAAGCAGTCGGCAGAGTCTTCCTAATCGTGCCGATCCGATTCCGTTTCGGAAGTTCAGGAAAACTTTGCGGGCAAGGGTTGTCGGTGAGCGAGCGATGTCGCCAGTCGGCCGATGTTCGTGGTGCGGGTATTGAAGGTCCTCTGAACTCACCATTCTGACTCCGTTTTCGAAGCGACTCGATGACAGACGAATTGGTCCAAGTCCAGACTCACCAGAGTCTTCGGTCACATGTACATCAGACGCTCTGTCGTCGTGAAAACCTGCTGGCCGAGCAGTTTGAACTACAGGTCATGCCGCTGATGCAGCAACAGGCCACTTGCGGACTGCAGTTTCTGCTGCGGGGGCCCCGCAGCGTGCGTCTGGGGGCCGTCTGGGCTGCAGAACCGAACGTGCTCTATTTCTACGATGCACGGGGCGAGCGGTTTCTGAAGCAACGCCTGGCAGTTCGGCTGGAACCCAACGAACTGGCTGCTGCGTGTCAGGCAACCCCCTGATTGAAGCGCTGCTTCCATCACTTAACTGCCACTGGTGAATGACCAGTTTCAGTTTAGAGAATCGCAACAAGCGATCTCAGGATGAATCTCTGATTCACATTTGTTTCCGGCTATTGCCTGAAACCTTGAGTCGACCGTACGTAGTGAATCTCAGGTGAAACGATGAAACAGAAAACGCCGGCTGCGAAAACCAAAAAAGTATTGAAGCCAGCGAAAGAGAAGCCCATCGACGCTGAACAGACGACGACGTTGTCGCCTGAAGAGCAGACGGCGATCCTTGATGAATCGCTGGAACGGATGGATAAACTCGCCGAAAGCCAGTTGGAAATGGCGCGACTGTTTATCGCCCGTGGCAAGTCCGAGATTGCACGACGACGACTCGAAGAGATTCTCGAACTTTACGGCAAATCAGACCTCGCCAAAGAAGCGCGAAAGCTGCTGAAAAGCCTCTGATTCGCCAACGGCGATCAGCAACTTCCGGGGTCAGGAACCGTAAGCGCGAGCACTGCCACCCGGCGTTTTATTGACTTCCAACTGATAAAGCTGGCTGCCGGCTGCTGTCGGGTAATCCGCGTTCAGGCAAGCCTGGCACAGTTCATCACCGTGCAGCCCGACACTTCGCGCGATCGATTCGAACGACAGATACTTGAGGCTGTCCGCATGAATCATTTTCGCCATGCTGGCTTCAATTTCCGGCGTCATACTTTCACCGGGACTCAGAAACTTCGGGGCAAACAACTGCGAGATCGTCGACATATCGATCCCATAGAAGCAGGGAGCAAGGATCGGTGGACAGGCGACGCGAACATGAACTTCCTTGGCCTTGCCGCGATCCCGTAATTGCGAGATCAGCACCTTCATTGTTGTTGATCGAACAATCGTATCTTCAACAAGGATGACCTTTTTGCCCCCCAGAACTTCGGGCAGTGGAGTGTACTTCATGCGGGCTTTGTCTTCGCGATTCGTCCCTTCGATAAAGGTTCGCCCCATGTAACGATTACGCATCAGCCCTTCAACAGACGGGATCTTCAATGTGAAGGCCATGCTGTCTGCTGCGGCTTTGGCCGTATCAGGCACTGGAACGACAATCGTATCCTCGTCGATTTCCAGAGTTTCCTGACGCGCCAGTTCTTCTCCGAGTCGCTTGCGAGTCAAATAAACGCTGCGTTCGTCGAGCGTACTGGCGACATTCGCGAAATAGATCCATTCGAAGAAGCAGTGAGCCCGCCGTGGACTGTGTGCGAATTGGCGGAGTTCCAGCTTGCCGTTCTGAATGAGAACAGCGTGACCAGGCGGAACATTACGAATGTCCTCCTGCCGGAAGCCGAGGTTGGCCAGTGCCACACTTTCGCTCGCTGCGGCAAACAGGTTCCCATCGACAGCATAGCAAAGTGGCCGGATTCCCAGTGGATCGCGAGCGACCGCCATTTCTCCCAGTGCGTTCAGAAAAACCATGTTCCAGGCACCGTCGAGACGTTCGCTGAGGTGTGTCAGGACATCGATCAGCTTGGGAAGTCGGTCACCCGACAACTGCTGGCAAATCAGGTGCATCAACACTTCCGTATCCGTATCACGCGCCAGATGGAAATTGCGCTGCGACAGGATTTCGTCTTTGAGTTGCGGGTAATTTGCCAATTGCCCGTTGAAACCGAAAGAGAACCATTTGTGTTTTTCGATGTGATGTCGCTCAAACGGCTGAGCATTTCCGCGATCGTCGGCCCCACAGGTTGCATAACGGACATGTCCGATTGCGGCGACACCGGCGTATTTGTCCATCAGTGCCGTCGCTTCCTTCTGATGATTCAGATGGAAGACCTCTGTCACTGTTCCGACATTCTTGTAGGTATCGATCAGTTGAGCGTGTTCCGGGTGATAAACGGTCATCCCGGCCGCGAGCTGCCCGCGATTCTGAATTTCCAGCAGCAGCCGAGGAATATGCCTCGAAACCTGCGACGGATCATTCTTGGGGGCTAATGGGTGAACGTCACCGGGAAGATGATAGATCGCAGCGATACCACATTCGTGAAACAAATCGGCCAAGGAAGTGTCCTCTGGTCGGGCGCAGAACGAGCGGTGTCAGACCGCGACTGCGGATGATACTGCGATTCGTCGCTAACACCAACCAACCACGACGGCAAATGGCTCGGCATTCCAAATCCATCGAACTGTTCAGAAAAAAGCCGAAAAAAATACTTGCGAAGTTGACACGGACTCGGTCTAGTCCCAAGTGTCAAGACATTCGCGGTAAAGTCAGGCAACGGACACATTCCTGATGCTTCGCACGTTCATTCGGAGACAAGGGCGCCCCATGGATTCAAGGGATCTTCCACTCGTCGCGTCCATTCTTTGGATTGCCTTGTGGGCTGCCATTGCCGGAACCTCAGTCGCAATCGAACCCTTGCCTCAGCGGCAGACCGCCGTACCGGTGCCAGGCGACTTGGAAAAGATTGACGATTTTGACATGGCATTCAATCTTGCCCGGCGGGCATTTCTCGATGCCGTCGAAACCAAGAAGGAACTGGAAGAAGCGACCAAGAAGGGGGCCGTTGTTCAGCCTGAAATCGTCGCCAAGTTGAAAGCTTCGCTCGCGAATTCACTCAGCGACGCCGTCAGGTACTTTGAATTGGCATTTACGCTGGTGAAAACGGCTGACGACAAGAAAGAACTTCCACAGGCACGCTACCTGTACGCACACTTCAACCTGACGCTCAAGAAATATTACGAAGCGGCAGTCCTGGCGGAATTCGTCGCCAGAACGACGGAAAAAGACAATCCACTAGCGTTGGATTCCGCCTATCTGGCGATGGCCGCATTTGGCCAGGCATTCAACGAAAGCAAAGCGTCGAATGATCAGAAGGGCGAAGACCTGAAAATGATCATTCGTGCCAGCAATTTTATTGCTGAACGATGGCCGTCCAGCGATAAGACAAACGATGCCTACATGATGTTGGGGCAAATGCTCAGCCTCCAGAAAAAGCCTGCCGAATCTGCGATGTGGTACGGCAAGGTTCCTGAATCCGATCCGAAATATGCCCAGGTTCAGCTTGCCGCCGGGCAGGCCTATTTGTCCGCATACATCAGTGCGAGTCGGATGATTGCCGCCGAACGTCCCAATCCAGAGCAATTGACAGCGTGGCAGGAATTGGCGGAGGACTACTTGCAGCTCGGGATAAAAAAACGGACAGAAGCAATCCCTGACCATGCCCCTTCGCCGGAAGAATTGATTTTCGCCAAATTAACCCTGGCTGAAATTTTCTACGAACAGAGGCGTAACGGCGAGGCAAAACAATTGCTCCTCGACGCCCCCCGTCCAATCGTCGAAGCCGTCGCGGTCGCAGATGAAGCAATGCGACCTGAAAAGGGCATTACCAGTCGACTATTTGCGATCAAAACCTACTTGCTGATTTTCCGTGTCTTTGCTGAAAGAAGGGAATTTGACGAAGCACGTGGGGTGCTGGAAACGGCTGTCAAAGTCGCCAATGCGGGTGGGAAGGAGTTCGCGAATTGGTCAAAATTGTTGGTCGAGTTGGACGTACAATTGGTCGAGTTGGAAAAGCAATTTGGCAAGTGAAGGCCCATGGCAGATGCGGCAGTCTGGACGAAACTGGCAGTAATTCGTGGCAAATCGTCAGCGGATGCTTGCCAAGTCGCGTCGGGCGCGGTTTATTCTGTGGGTAGTCGAGCGTTTCGGTCGAATCGTGCTGGCGCGGGAAGCGTGTTCCGTCAGCAGGTTCGCCCTTCGTCCTTTGTCTGATGGGAAGCCAGCCGATGAGATCACGGTTGCTTGCAGCGGTCGCCATGGCGGTTCTGATCGCCGGCGCGGGAATGGCACAGGCGGTCGAGCCTTACTTGGAATTCGTGCGAGGATTGCGCGAACAACAGTATTTCGATTACGCCATTCTGTATCTCGACCAGATTGCGACGAAGGAGAATACCCCTGCCGAAATCAAGCAGGTGATTCCCTACGTCATCATCACCGATGGCAAAAACATTTTGCATTATGTGCGCGGCAAGAAGGCCGGCGAGCAGCGGCTCGTGGCCAAGGGTTCCGTCGGCATCGGCGGCCACATTAACGACG
>CAIWEX010000543.1 GCA_903911795.1 uncultured Schlesneria sp. | reverse complement strand
CTGCCGCCGTAATGATCGGGTGAGCTACCACGCGGTGGACCATCGGGTGATAGAATCGATGGAGCACCCGGATCAGCCAGATTTCCTTCTCTTCCATCTTCTTCGGAAGTGCCAGCGACGCCAGGGCTGGCATAAACGTCAGCGAAAGAACCAGCGAACCTGCCAAAGCAAATAGCACCGTCAACGCCATCGGACGGAACAGCTTTCCTTCGGAACCTTGCAGGGCGAGCAGCGGGACATACACGATTGCAACGATCAACTCGCCAAACATCGTCGGTTTTCGAACCTCGATCGCCGCATCGCGAATGACTTCAAGATGCGGTCGACCTTCCCGATTCAGCGAGATTCGCCGGACACAGTTTTCAATCATGATGACGGAACTGTCGACGATCAGTCCAAAGTCGATGGCTCCCAGACTCATCAGGCTCGCACTGACCCCTGTCAGCCACATCAGATTGGCCGCAAACAGCATCGACAGCGGAATCGCGAGCGCGACGACAATCCCGGCGCGCAGGCTGCCGAGCATGATCAGCAGCACGATGATGACCAGACTCCCCCCTTCCAGCAGATTCTTTTCCACCGTATGCAATGTTCGCTCGATCAGGTCTGCACGGTCATAGATCACGTCAATGGTGACTCCGCGCGGTAACGTCTTGCTGATCTCGTCCAATCGTTCCTTCGCGGCATGGACGACTTCGCGTGAGTTCGCACCGAACAGCATCATCACCATACCGGTGACGGCTTCTCCCTTTCCGTCTCGCGTAACGGCACCCTGGCGAGTCATCGGTTCAATGCTAACTTCCGCGACGTCCCTGATCAGAACGGGTGACCCATTTTTGGCCGCTCGGACGACAACATGTCCGATGTCGTCAACGGATGTCAGCAGGGCCTGCCCTCGCAAGAACCGCTGCTCATCGTGATGTTCAACGTAGCCGCCGCCCGATGTTGAGTTGTTCGACTCCAGCGCCTGAAAGATTTCCGACAGCGAGACCCCAAAGCTGGCGAGGCGATCCGGATCGGGGCGCACCTGATACGAACGGTAGTAACCGCCGTGCGAGTTGATTTCGGTCACCCCGGGGACCTGACGCAACCGGGGCGAGATCTGCCATTCCAGGATCGTGCGCAGTTCCATCGAACTCAGGTTTTCTCCGCGCACCTGAAACTGCAGGATTTCCCCCAGAGCGGTACTCAGCGGATTGAGTCGCGGTGTTCCATATCCCGGCGGGATCTTTTCGGCAGCGTCCGCCAATCGCTCCTGAACCAGTTGCCGCGCCCGATAGATATCTGTTCCTTCGTGAAAGACGACCGTCACGAGCGAAATCCCCAGTCGCGAAATACTGCGGATTTCTTCGACTTTCGGCAGACCGCTCATCGTCATTTCGACGGGATAGGTGACGTACTGCTCCACCTCAAGCGGTGACAACGCTCCAGCGTCCGTAACAATCTGGATCTGGACGTTCGTCAGATCGGGAACCGCATCAATGGGGAGCGACAGCGCCGCGTAGGCTCCCAGTCCCCCCATGATGAAGACCAGCGATAGAACCAGCATTCGGTTCTTGAGAGAGATTTCAATCAGGTGAGAAAGCATGATGCCTCAACGAGGATTTGGGACTGGCTCAAATGATGTTGCGTAGGAAGTGAGGAGACCTTCGGTCGCGGGTTCCGGCGGGGTCGGGAGACCCGCGCCGAGCAGAGCACGCGCCAAACGGTCATTCGTCTTCCGGCTCCAGTAAAAGTTCCGACTTCAACATGAACGTTCCACTAATGGCAATCCGTTCGCCGGTCTGCAGTCCCGACTTCACCTCAACCAGCGGATCAACGGCCAGTCCCAATGTGACATCGCGTGGAGTGAACTTGCGCGGCCCCGTTTCTACAAACACAAACACGCGACCTTCATGGCGAACAACAGCCGAATCGGGAATCGCGACCGTCTGAACGGCAGCACCGTCGGGCAAGAGAACTCGTACAAACATCCCGGGTTTCAGCAATCCGTCATCGTTGTGGATATCCGCGACTAACGGTGTCGCACGTGATTCCGCGTTGACTGTCCGGCCGATGAACGAAATGGTCGCTTCCAGTGACTGGTTTGGAAGAGCCGGTGACTGCACCTGGACCTTCTGCCCGGCTGACAGCTTGAGTGCTGACCAGTCCTTATCTCTGATTTCGGCCTGTACCCATAAACGGGATGTATCAGCCAGCAGCAGCAGTTCTTCACCCTGGCGAACTCGTTCGGTTGCTGCCACGACGATTTCTTCGACAGTCGCTGCGAACGGTGCGACGACCGGCCAGGTACTCAGAGTCTCTTCGTTACTGAGGTCACCGAACTGTTCGGGCGTCTGGCCTGTCAGCCACGTCAGTCGCTGGCGGGCAACCGCCAGGCGTCGCGAAGCGTCACTGTAGGCGGCATCTGCTTTCCCGACCTTCTGGCGAACATCAAACGTGGCTTGTTCGCAAGCCGATTGAAACGTGGCCGATGCAGAATCACGAACGGAGGCTTGTTCAAGCAGCATCCGCTGAGTGATCGCGCCGCTGGCGACTGCTTTCAGATTCGCGTTGATGGTCTCGGCCGTTCTGAATTTGGAATAGGCCGAAAGAATATCGCGGCGATAATCACCAAGCACCCTGTCTTGGAACTCCTTTTCCAGAGCTTCCATTTCTTGGGGACGCTTGAGTTGCGACAGCAGTTCATCCAGGTTCTGTTGAATTGAACGCCACCAGTCACGCTCACGCTGTGCCAGTTGCAGTTCAGCCTCCTGCTGAAGGACGTCAGATCGACGCTCACCGAGATCCGGGCTGTTGACGATCGCCAGCAACTGCCCTTCTTTGACGCGTTCTCCAACGGTGACCGCGACCTTGTGAGCCAAACCGTCCGTCGGAGATTTGACGGCGACATGGCGCGTCGCGTTGTACTCAATCCGACCGGGAACGGTCCGAATCGGCTGCATCGAATGCTGCTCAACGGCGGTGATCGTGATGGCCGATTCCGCCATTTTTGTTTCGGTCAATAGTACATGTTCGCGAACCGGCTTTGGAGCAGGCCGCTCGGCAGCGGTTACGCGAGGGGGGAGGTGCATCCAGTAGTATCCGCCTGCTGCTACGGCGCAGACCATCAGCAGCATCGCGATGGAGGTCAATCGTTTCTTCAACATAGGAAATCCGATCATGAATGACAGTCACAGTTCGGCGCAGATCTCAAAGTTCGGCCGACAGAGTTCGCCGCAGTCTCCCGACCAGTGTTCGGCGCGGGTCTCCTGACCCCGCCGAATCGCCCGACCGAAGGTCTCTAGTCCCCGGTTCAGAGTGAGTCACTTGACTCCACCGCCCTCTGACCGAGGCCTTCCAACCAGCGACAACACCTCAAAACTCAGCAACGATTTCGAAGTGGCAGGTTTGATTGAGCGAGTTCCAATGGGATCGCACACCTGCCTGGAGGGGGCTCAACGCTGCGAAAAATCAGCAGCGGGCCACTCGCAACAGTGTTCCGAGAGCGACGGAACCGAGATAGGTATCGAGGAACTGAGTCGGGGCTTCCGAAGCGTTCCAACGGGGCGACTTCACGGCGACGTGCGCCATCAAGTGCCAGGCAAACATGTTCCCCACGTCAATCATCTGAACCGATGTCATCGATGTCTGAACATGCGGAAGCGTGGCGGCGGGCGCGTCGTGTGGACAGAACGGACAATTCCCGTCCCGAGATTTTTCGCAGGGATACCCCGCTGGTGGGGGAACGAGATGCCAATGCCATCCCAAGTCAACATCCGAATTCAGGGCGACATCAGGATGAAATTCGACCAGATGGTCCACCAAGGCGAATGGAGCGGAATCGGCGACATCAGCACCGTGGGCATGCATGATCGGCAAGGGAGCATGCCATAGCGACACAATCAGCGCCAACCGTCCCATTACGGACAGCCCGCGTCGGATCGCGTTCGCTCGGCCCCTTGGCAATCTCATTCCAGTGACTCCCCAAGTCCACATTCACTACTACTAATGTATCTTGCAGGCTGGCAGAGTCAATCGGTGTTCTGGTTTGTGTTGTTTGATAGTAAATGTCGCAATCGGAAAATCAATGCCAGTCTGCACTCTCGCAGCGTCCAGTCATTGCTATGGTTCTTGTTTTTTTGCCGCCAATCGACCCTTTTGGTCTCCGTTTTCAGCCTCGGTCCACGGGATATTTCCTGGGTCAGGAATCCGCCCGTGAAACGCCGAGTTGGGCAAAAGCCCGGCTTCGGGTGATCATGGCGACAACTGATTGTTGATGATGATGTGTCCCGTCGACGAATTGACCGGAATCGAGAATGTCGTCGGGGTATTTGTGATGACGTTGTTCTTGTTGCCGAACAATTGAATCGTCGGCGTCACTGATGTGAAGATGATCCCGCGATGAACAGTCAGGTCATTTGAAAGCAGGTTGATGGTATTCGCTTCGATTTGCAGTTGTGAACTGGCCGCGACGCTATCAAACAGCATTCCTGTGGCCCCGCCTGCTTCGTCGGTAATCGTGTTGGTATGGATGAAGGCACTGCTGATTCCTCCCAATGCGTATCGCAATCCAATTCCGCCGACCCCTTTGAAATCGACACCATTGTTGTCAACCTGTACGGATGATGTGGACCCAGCGTTGACCATGACTCCCGTTCCCTGCGCCGCGTTGAACGTCATCAGGTTCTGAGAGATACGAGTATTCACTGCATCCGTTGCCGAAGCATCGACCATATTGACGCCGATCATGTTTGCCGCCCCGGCAGTCAATACGTTGCGGGTCACAGCTGACGAAAGTGGTCCGTTCCATTGGATGTCCACGAGCGACATCCCGCTGCGATCACCCGTGATTGTGCTGTGATTGATCGTCGTTGCCAGCGACGCACCGACACCGCTCCCCTGATTCTTGAACAGGATCGGGGTGCCGTTATGGTCAACGATCAACGCCTGATCGACCAGCCATTGATAGGAACCGGCTGCCGTTGCCAGTCCGCGGATCGTGCCGCCACCAATCGCACCGTTGTTCTGCATCTGCGAGTTCGTGATCATCAGCACCAGGTCATTTGTCGAATCGATCGCATATCCCGTCGAACCGTTGATTCGCATCCCGTTGAATGTCGTTTGAGCATTACCCGTCGACTGAATCCCTGTCGCATTGGTGGTCAGATCCATCCAGTTCAATGCCACCGTTCCGGTGCTGTTCAGGATCACACCCGTTGTCGTGTTCTTGATTGTTCCACCGGACGCATACACGCTGTTGCCGTTTACCGAGAACAGTCCCGTGTTCTGAATCAGACGGATCCCGAACGGACCGCCATCAGTTGATACAGAGGCCAGATTCACATTGATTGTCGAGTTTTGAATATCGACCGCACCTGAACCAACGGTCGTCAGCGAACCTCCCGAGACTGTCAACTTGGCGAGGTTGCGACCGTACAGTCCGACCGCGTTCGTCGAATTCGCGGTCAGTTTCGTCATTGTGATTTCGCCGGTAGACGTGGTGAGCGACACTGCTGGTGTCGCTGCGGTTGACGTGACGTTCAGGTCATCGAATTTGATTGTCGCACCACTGGAATTCACATTAAGTCCATTCCCCAGCGGTTGATTGATCGTCGTTGTCCCCGAAAAGACGTAATCATTGGCAATGCTTCCTCCCACGATGGCGATTCCCGATCCCTGGGTTTGTGATGCCGTGAACCCGGCAACGTTCACATCGGCTGCGATGTTGTTCAGTCGCAGTCCAGTCCCGCCACTGGACGTGACTGTCGTGTCATGAATATCAACACTGCCGCCAGTAAAATTCGACAAGGTGATCGCATCGGATTGGGTCCCGGTCACGTTGGCTGACAGGACGAGGTTTGGAAGTCCACCAACAAAACTGATCCCGTTGCCGGTTGCCGTATTGATGGTCAGGTTCTCCAAAACGACGCTGCCCGAAGAATTATTGAACCGGACTGCGTCACCAGTGATGTTCTGGAAGGCAATATCTCGAACGGTCACGCCTGAAACGCTGGTTCCCGTCAGTGCATTGCCGTTGTTATTGGTAATCTTGAACCCGCCAAAGGTCGAGTTATTCGCCATCGCTACGGCTGTTCCCACGACGTTGTTGAAGACCGGAGTGGCCCCACCCGTGATTTGTGTCGGCAGATTGATCGTGCCACCTCCATCCAGCGCAACCGGCTGATGGCTGCCGTCACCCAGCAACTGTTGGCCCTGAGTCAGCACAACCCCGGTCGTGAGGACTGAGTTTCCCTGGACAAGAATGATGTCGCCGCCAGCGGACTGTGCGGCTGCTACCGTCTGGAACGGTGTTGCAAACGTGCCGTCGCCACCAGGCGCGGCTGCCGAATTAACCTGCTCAATCTTGTACGCCGCATGCGTCAAGGGATTCATGGCAATCAGATCCGCTTCGGTCGTGACTGCCCGGTCGACAATCACGTTGTAATTACGTTCCACGAATCGAAAGGGCGAAGGAGTATTCTGTCGCCATGTGCTGGTCGGATGGGAACTACCCCACGGAAATTGAATCGAACAACCAACCATGACATTGTTGCCGTAGAGCTTGTCATTCGTATACAGGACCTGGGCCGTTACGGTGTTGTTGATGGCCGCTTCCACACGAGTCTTGAAGCCGTTGATCCCTCCGCTTGCTCCACCATCAAAATGGTAGTACCCCGCGAAACCACGGATGCGATGCTTTTCCATTACAGGGAGTGAATAACCTGCTTCGAAGTCAACTCCCTGCAGGGCCTTTCCCTGATCAATAAACCGACTGTAAAGCAGTTGGTGTGCGACGATCTTTTCGTTTCCCGTCGTAATCCCATAGGTCTGGGTCGATGAGAATGGCAGATAGACGTTGGAGCGAAGCTCAAATCGATCAACGAGTGCTTCCAGGCTCAGTCCGATCTGCTGATATGACTTGCCGGATGTGGCATCATTGTCGTACCAGACGCTGGCTCCATACCATGCATTCTGGTCATCTCGCAGGTACCGATATCCCAGTCCCAGATTTCCACCAAACATGGAATTGTTGGAAACGAAACCTCGCAAATCACTGAAGAAGAAGTGCTCATCGGTGAGGATATACGGCATCGCTTCGATCGGCGTGATCGATTGATTACGTCCAAATGTCTTGAAGGCGAGATGCCCGGCCTGTCCGATGATTCCGGGACCATCAGACGTTGCGGGTGTTCGAGTCGGAGTCGATGCCTGCGAACGGGCAGGTCGTCGGAATCGATCGGGTTGCTCGACCTCTTCCTCTTCTTCTTCCGCCAGAACCTGCTGCAACTCG
>CAIWEX010000542.1 GCA_903911795.1 uncultured Schlesneria sp. | reverse complement strand
GTTGCTGCGAGTTAATTCTCGAACTGGCTGGTGGGGAACTTCTCGAAGGGGCCGTCTTCGCAGGGATCAAGCCACCCGCCGAATGTTCACCCGTCACGCATCGGTCCAGCTTACGGAATTCGTCATAGTCGACTTCACTGGCGATTCCCAGGGATTCATTCACGACTTTCAGCCGCAGCGTTTTCTGGCCTGGAATGACTTCGTCTTTCACTCCCAGCAATGGAAACTCTGTAATGCAGGGGAAATCGGGAACTTCTTTCCAGCCGGTGATCCGCTTGGCCGGAAATGGGTCTGGGTAACCGTCATTAAATTTGGGGACCGTCGGCTTACGCTTGCTCGAATCGGGCTGGACAGCTCGGAGCAGGAAGCAATCCGAATAGTGATCGCCGCTTGTTTGCCATTCTTCATCATTCGTACAATAGAAGAACTGAAACAATCCCGTTCCGTGCTGTTTCCCAATTTCCGCTGGCAGCTCGTCGAAATGGAATTGAACCAGCAGATGCATGGGATGACTGCATTGTCCACAAGCGGGCCACTCTTCACCTGCATCCAGCCACGGAACACCGCCGAATTTGGACGCCGCTGCCGGGCCATCCCCTTTTTTCACAACCGGCTTCCAGGCGGTTCGGGTGTGTCCCTCCAGATACTCATGCGTCTTCTCAAGGAACTCCGTAGAACTGACTGGGATTTGGCCGGAGGGAGCTGTTTTCGACTTCTTCTTCGCCATCGGCAGGCCCTTTTGTCAAATGGATTGCATCGGTAACACCAAATGAGTCTGCCGAGCGGCTTGCATTCCAGCAAGTAGTCTCTGGCCGAATTTGTAGTCACGGTGGGATTATTGAGCTGCCGATTTCCACGGTTTCGCCACGCCGTCGGCCCTCTCCTGTTGCAGAAAGAGGGCCGAAACGCCATAGTCTGGGGTTTGTAGGGGTGCGGGGAAAATCCGTACCCGTCCTGTTTCGTTCTTGCTGCTTTACTGAGTGTCCATGGCCAATCAACCTCCGCGTTCGGGATCGAAGGATAAGGATGACGATTCCTGGGGCAAACTTGCCTCGGATTTGTTCGGCATCCAGTTTGGTGGAGCTCCCGACGATGATGACTTTGATCTGACAGATGACGAACCTGTCACTGCTCCAGCGTCGGTCCCGAGTGGCCTGGCGGCTGTTGAGCCTGTGGCGGCTGCGCCTGTCGAAGAAGAAGAGCCCAATTTGTCGTTCGATGAGCCGGATCTCTCGTTCCCGGAAGAGGATGAGATTCCTGCCCCGAAGCCAAAGCGTGCTCCGAAACCCGAAAAAGTGGAATCCAAACCGAAGCCAGAAGTTGCTGCGGCAAAGGATGACGAAGACGACGAACCAGCGCCTGCTCGCGCTGATAAACGTGACGACAACGAAAAAGATATCTGGGACCTGCTGGAAAGCTGGAACTGGGACGAACCAAACCGTGAATCGTCTCGCGCTCGTTCCGACGAATCGCAGCCGACCAGTTCACGATCAGGCGATGGCCGTTCAGGTGGTCGCCGCGATGATCGTGGCCCACGTCGCGAACGGTCACGAGATCGGAATGAAACCCGCGAAGAGCGACCTGCCCGTCAGCCCGAACCG
Organism: uncultured Schlesneria sp.; assembly: GCA_903911795.1. Classification (GTDB taxonomy): domain Bacteria; phylum Planctomycetota; class Planctomycetia; order Planctomycetales; family Planctomycetaceae; genus Schlesneria. Next base: position 5,044 of record CAIWEX010000542.1, on the reverse strand, counting down.
GAAGCTGCTGCTCCAACGGCCGAAGAACCACGATCGAGTCGGCCCCCTCGCCGCGAAGATCGGCCACGACGGTCTGATTCGGAACGTGCACCGCGGGCCGAACGGCCTGCACAGGAGCGTCCTGCTCCCGAACCACGACCGGCCCAAGAATCGCGTCCGGCCCAAGAATCGCGTCCTGCCGCGGAATCTACGGGAGATCGTCCACCTCGACGTGATCGTGGTGAACGCAAGGAACGTGGTGAACGGAACGAACGCCGACCTGCTCGCACTCCCGAACGTGCTCCCGATGAATTCGCGTCAGGAATCGATGAATCTCCTGCGCCGCGTCCAAAGCAGCCGGAACGAAGCCGACCACCACGTCGGGCTCCAGAGCCTGTTCGAGCACCTGTCGAATCCGATGAATTTGCTGGCGACCTGTTCGTAGAACCGGAAGTCGATGAAGCGGACGAAGGCTCAGAATCAGGCGACGCAACCGAATCCACAGGAACCGACGAACGCCCCCGACGCCGACGCCGTCGACGACGTGGCCGTTCGCGACGCGAAGATGGCGTCCGCGAAACCAGTGATCAGGAAGAATCGGTCGAAGGCGAGTCACTCGATGCGCCTGCTGATTCGGACGATGGGTTTGCCGACGCAGATTCAAGCGAAGCGGCTGACGAATCCTCATCTGACGAAGTGGATGGGGAACGCGAAGCTCGCCGTCCTCGCCGCCGCCGACGCCGAGTGCGCCGACGCCCGGATGAACCCGTGACACTGGCCGAAGTTGCTCCAGAAGAGATTGACGACGTTGAAGTTCCGGTGGAAGCCTCGTTCTCGGAAGAAGCATTCGAAGACGAAGACGAGGAAGAAGCTCCGGTTCCGGTCAGCTACGAAGGAATTCCCTCTTGGGAAGAAGCCATTTCGTATCTGCAGCGACGACCGCGTGATTCGCGCCAGCGTGGCGAAAATCCCTCGCGGGGCCGTGGTCCGCACCGACGTTGATCTCATCAGAGTGATCTCATCAGGGTGATCTGATAACGGTGATGTCATGACGGGCAGTACGGCGGCTCAAAAAACATGCCGACTGGTAACTCTTGGTTGCAAGGTCAACCAGTACGAGACGCAACTCGTACTGGAGACCTTGGAACGGAACGGCTTTCGTGAAGCTATCGAGGACGAACCCGCCGACTTGTGCGTGGTCAACACCTGTACGGTCACGAACAACGGCGATTCCCGATCGCGCCAGGTCATTCGGCAACTGGCTAAGCAGAATCCGGGGACTCGTACGCTGGTGATGGGGTGCTACGCCACGCGGGATCCTCAGGCGGTCAGTACCCTCCCCTCCGTGTTCGAGGTCGTCACCAACAAACGCGAATTGCCGGACATCCTGGCTCGGCACGGCATTCATGATATGCCAGCCGGAATCAGCAGGTTTGAAGGGCGTAAGCGAGCCTACGTGAAGGTCCAGGATGGCTGCATCCTCAAGTGTACCTACTGCATTATCCCTCAGGTTCGACCAGGACTGCGCAGTCGTTCACCAGACGACATCGAGGACGAAGTTCGCCGTCTGATTGATAATGGCCATCAGGAAATCATCCTGACAGGGATTCACGTCGGACATTTCGGTGTGGATACCACACGAGGCCGTACGGGGCTGCCACCGTTTCGCCTGTGGAATCTGTTTCGCCGACTGGACAAGATTCCCGGTAATTGGCGAATGCGATTGTCGAGCATCGAAGCCAACGAAATCGATGCGGACTTCATCTCAGCGGCAGCAGACAGTGAACATCTCTGCCCGCAGTTCCACCCTGCCCTGCAAAGTGGATCGAACACGGTCTTGCAGCGGATGCGTCGTCGATACTCCATTGAAAGATTTCTGGAAACGATCGAGGCGATGCGCAGTCGGTTGGTGAACCCCGCTTTTACGACGGACGTGATCGTCGGCTTCCCCGGTGAAACGGATGCGGAGTTTGAAGAGACGCTGGATGCGTGTCGGCAGGCCCGATTCATGAAGATTCACATCTTTCCGTACAGTGTGCGACGCGGGACACCTGCGGCGAGTTTTCCGGACCAGGTTCACGGGACCGTTCGTGAAACTCGAATGCAGATCCTCGAACGACTGGAACGCGAGCTGGCTCGGCAGTATTATGCCAGTCTAGTAGGGACTGAACTCGATGTGATGGTCGAGGGGACACTCGAACATCGCCCCGGTTGGGTCCAGGGGACAGATCGTCGGTATGTGCCGGTCGAAATTCCCGGCGAGTCGATTGATGTCGGGCGAATGATTCGAGGACGCGGGGTAAGCGCTGTCAATCACTGTCTGGAAGCGGAACGGGAGGCGATGACGAAATGACTTCGCTCAGTGAATTCAAACCGGCATTCATGACCGTCGAAGAGCGTGGTCCGATCGTTGTTGCTCACATCTCGCGTCAAAACCTTTCGGAAGAAGAGAACATCGAAGAGTTGGGACAAGAGTTCACGCGGTTGGTCGAGCACTTCGGCTGTCGACTGCTGGCCGTGAATCTGCAACTCGTCAACCTTGTCACGAGTGCGGCACTCGGCAAACTGATTTCGCTGCATCGCAATCTGCATCGCCGCGATGGTCGTCTGGTTATCTGCGGTGTGCATGGGATGGTCGAAGACGTGCTGCAGACAGCCCGGCTGACCGACTACTTCACGATGGCCAAGACCGATGACGATGCGGTGGCTCTTCTGAACAATGCTGTTGTCTGACGCGATCTTGCGTAACGGGAAGGGCTGGTCGTGGGACTGCTGGCGGTTATTGAAGGTATCGACGGATCGGGAAAAGGGACACAGGCCGCTCGATTGGTCGCATCCTTTCGAACCGCTGGTGTTCGCTGCGAACTTTTTAGTTTTCCCCGATACAAACAGACGCAGTTCGGGGCGAAGATCGGCGATTTCCTGAACGGGCGATTCGGCAGCCTCGATCAAGTCAGTCCTTTCCTCGTCTCACTCCTGTTCGCCGGGGATCGGTTTGAATCGAAGCGATTACTGCTGAACGCGATTCAGGAAAACGACATTGTCATCTGTGATCGTTATGTGGCTTCCAACATCGCACATCAGGCCGCCAAGGTGACGGGCCCGGAACGTCAAGAACTGATCGACTGGGTCATTCACGTCGAGCATCAACTTTACGAACTGCCGCATGCCGATCGTACAATCTTCCTGGACCTGCCGGTTTCGAAGGCGACTGAGTTGATTGCGATGAAAGCTCAGCGAAGTTACACCGAACAAGCGGCGGACCTCCAGGAAGCAGATACGGGTTACCTGCAGAAGGTTCACGACGTCTATGCTCAGTTGTCAACGATTGAGGCTGGCTGGGTTCGAATCGACTGCATGAATGGTGACGAAATCAAGCCGGTCGACGTAATCGCCGAGTCCGTTCTGAGTGTCATCAACAAAGATCTGCAGGGAGCGGCCGGGTGAGTGATTTCGAAGAATTGGTGCGGTCTCGCAAAGCATGGATTGCCGAGGTCTTGCAGCCTTGGTGTCGCGCGGCGTCGCTGTTGGCTCTCAAGCAGGCGGAACTCGAATGGCCCGACATCGCTGGGAAGGTCGCTCCCGAAAAGACACTTTGGCCATGGGCCTGGTCACGGTTTCCCGAACTGGTCCATGAGACGCTGGGGATCGAAGAAACACTGGAAGTCGAAGTGACGCTCAAGTCCGGTCAAAAGGTCAAAGGCTACCCCGATTCTCGAGCGAGTCAGCAAGGCCGACTGGTTCTATGGGGCACCGAAACCCCCGATGCCCCAGCCAGAGAACTCGGGCCGTTTTCGATCGAAGCGATAACTTCGGTTCACCGACTGGGCTGAACAGGGGTCTTACCGAAAGTAGCCTTCACGTTCCTGCGTGAAGATAGCCGTCTGCGATTGGGCGTCTGATATTCATCGCATGTACGACTGCCAGGTCTAAAAAAATGACGAAAGAGGAGACCTTCGGTCGGCAGGGTCTGGAGACCCGCGCCGAACAAAGGCGCGATTCGTGCTTCGGCGATCAGCTTGATGTTTCCTGTGCTGCGCACCTGGCTTGCCGCAAGCTGGACCGCCAGCGACCAGATTTCGTGTTTACCTACTTTCACGGCCCACAAGAATCAGTAAATACCGCGAGCTTTGCGATCACCGCGGATCTGATCATAAAAGCTGCGGCTCGATGGCCTCGCTTGCGACACGGGGACTGCGACCGGAGTTGTTGCGGATGCTCCAGGTTCATACGAGAAACTCTGGTACCCCCCTGCCCCGGCCTGAGCCGTTGTCGGCGGTGCGGGTGCTGCGGGTGCCGTTGATCCAGCGGCGCAGCAGGTGGTCGCACAGCAGCAGGCAGGCTGCGGCTGACAGCAGCGCGAACGATGACCTGCTAACGCACCTTGAGAAGAAATGCCCAAGCCAATCACAGCCAGCGTCGCCACTACGAATGTCTTCACCATGATGTTGATTCCTCCAGTTACTGAGCACCAGTTACGGATGTGAATACGACTTCCAATGGTGAAGGCTATCGCTGTGCCATGAAGCAGGCAAGACCCTTTCGATAAACTAAGAAACGCCAAGGGTTCGTCTTGTAGGGTGGGACCAGCTCGCTTCGAGCGCCGGCCCACCATGATTGTTTGTCTGGGCATTCTTCTGGCGCTGTTGGGCCGCCGCGGCGAATGCCGCTGGTCTCACCCTACTATTGTGACTCCTGTTGATCGACAGATTCCAAACCGGATGTGGGATCGTTTCCGCCCCAAATGAGATCGTACGCCGGTATACGGATCAACGGCATGAAGATCATTTTCCAATTGACCATCAGGCAGTCACAACCGAGAATCATTTGTGAGTGCAGCAACAAGTTCAGTCTGTGGAATTTTTCAACGTGGGATACGATGTCCACATTACGCGTGCGGAACATTGGACAGAAAGCGAGTCCAGTCCGATCACCCTCCTCGAATGGCTCCGTTACATCGCCAGTGACATAGAACTGCGTCTCGACAACTTTGCTGAAGTTGGAGTCGATGGAGCTACGGTTCGGTATGACAACGACGGCTTAGCTGTGTGGACGGCATTTAGTG
>CAIWEX010000541.1 GCA_903911795.1 uncultured Schlesneria sp. | reverse complement strand
TTGTTCCGTCATCGAGATATGTCACAATGCCACCATGAGTTGTCGCCCCCCCTTGGTGACCAACCAAAACTACGTTGCAACATTTGTTTTGAAGTATCCGAGCCAGTATCGAGCTTTGCTTTTGAGCTCTTCGATAGTACGCGCTCCCTGGGACGGCCTTTTGCAATTTTCTACATTCGATATCCCATCGTTTGCAGTCCGAATCTTTTGAGTCTATTGTGAATATGCAGGTCTTCGGGGCTTTGGGTTGCGCCACAGGCGGTTCGTAGTTGCCAAGCCCTCCCCAATGGTCCGTTCCGAATGGATCGTCATGTTTCCGGCGGAGTCATACGCGGGAGTAGCCCACGCAGCACCGACAGAATTTGTAAACGAGACGATTGCGTTGACTTGATCCACGCTTCGCCGCTGGACCAGGCTCCAGTCACCGGGAGCGGTCCCCTGCCGATAGCCAGACCAGTTGGCGGTGCTGTCCATTGACCAGCATTCGCTAAAAATCGGCGATAGAATCGCAGACTGAGTGCCATTCAGCGTTCCGCGTTGCATCTCTTTCAGGCGGTTGACGCGATCGTAAGAGTACAGTTCGTCGAACGCGGCTCCGTTGGCCGTAGCGACCGTGTTTTGACGATAAAGCCGACTTCCCACCCGATCATAACCGTGTTTGATTCGATCCACATCGGTGCTTGTTCCGTTATTGTACCAGCGGTTGTCCTTCACACGTCCAAATCGGTCGAATCCAGAATAGATATCGCCGGTATCCGGGTCGTTCGTCCCGGCGAGATTGACCATCGTCCATTGGACGTTCGGCTCCGGGTAGCTCGCCGCCACGAACTTCTTCACGCCCAGATAGGAATACTGTGCCAGCGTCTGCATCCCACTGATAATCGAATCGATGCGGCTGACCGCGTCCGGCATCGATCCAGACGTACTGTAGCTGTAATCTAAGACTCGCCCATTCGGGCAAGTGATGCTGGTTGGTCGAACGGTGTTTGCGCTTCCGTCTGCAAATGCGTACTGCACGCACGGAGTCGTCAGGGAACGGGAAAAAACGGTTCCGCCATTGGTCCCGTAGTCGGCTGTTGCAATCACACGTCCAATCCCATCATGGTAGAAAGCGACATGGGTCACCCGAGCTTTGGGCGTCGTTGATGGGTCGTTCAACGGACCGGTTTGTGAGGCCACTGCGTTGTGAGATCGCTCTCGCGTCACCGCGAGGATCACGTTGCTCGCCCCGTCGAATGTGTACTCGACTTGCTCCAGAATCACATCATCGCTGATTGACATGACGAGTTCCCTTGGGAGAAGCAACTGAATCGCAGAACGCGAATTGACGAGAAGTCGGATACAGTAAAACGACTGCCGTGCAATTCTGCAAGAAAAAAGCATCAGCCGAATACGGTTTTTGCCGATTGGCCATGTCAATCCCCCCAACCTTCGCACACTTCCAATTGCTGTTTGATTTTCACTGGCCTCCTACTTTCTGTGGCAAAACTCCTGTGGCGGCAACGTGCATGACCTGGCCCGAAAGATGGTGCGTCCAATTGTAGTTCGGCAATTGCACACTGATTGTCTTCGACTCTCCTTGCCCGAAATGCTCGGTAGTGATTCCATGCGAAATGGGTTTGTAATTTGGGGTGAACTTGGATTGGGGTTCGAGGTTTCTGGTGAATGTTTCTCGCAGCGTTTTTTCCGCACCCGATTCCCCGCGTGTGAAATCGCCACCGCCGTCAAGAAGGCTGTAGACCTCAATCTTGACCAGGCCAGACGGCCCATCGTTGCGGACTGATATTTTCATCTCCTCATTACGAAAGACAGAGTCTCGTTGACGCACAGGTCTTGCATCTCTTGAATCCAAACTCGACAATCTGCCCCAGAGGGGGCAAAAGAAGCGATCAATCGTGGACATCAAATTCCTCAGCGAATAAACATTCCTCAGCGAACAAACAGAAATCTCAATTCGGAAGATCCGTTACGTCATGGACCACGAATTGGTCCCCAACCGGACTTGGTTTATCGACGAATCGGCGGTCGGCAAGGCTCGTACCTTCGACGAGATCACCACGATCTTCATCGCTTGTGCTGCGTATTTGCTGGACGCCGGGTACAAACGCGAATCGGTTCGGGAACTGATCACTGCTATCAGTGCTCCAATGCCAAAGAATCAGAGGAATCCTCTCAGGCTTCCGATCATCGCGACCGCCGTGAAGGATACTGAAAGTGCGAAGCTCCAGTTCGCCGATGGCCGCTATGTTCGCTGGGTCCTTACAGGCAATGTCGGCGACTGGTTCGTTTCGCGTTTCGAAACGCAATCAAACCTGAATCCGAAGATTATCATCGAGATCGACATTGGCCAGATCCGCGGCCGCAACCGGACCATCAAAGGTAAGCGCAGCCGGTCAGTTCCCCTGAATCCGGCGCTGCAGGTGGTACTACGTGAACTGGAACGGAATCCGGATGGATACGTGTTCCACGGAGCAAAAGGGGCGCTGCTACGAGCCAAACGAGTGCTCGATATCTTCAAGCGGGAAATACGCAACCCTTTGAAGACGGAGTTTCCGGCAGCTCGTGGTGAAATCAGTTTTGCACACGGCACGATCCATTCGTTCCGTCACTTCTTTGTCAGCGAGGCATTCCGCCAGGGAGCGACGGTAGCAGAAATCATGGACTGGGTTGGACACCGTAGTTCCCAGATGGTCCACCACTACCGGCATCTGCGGCCCGACGACAGTCAGCGGCGGGTGCAGTCAATCAACTTCATCTCGGACGACACTGTGTCGCCCGGCAATCAACCTGAACCGGAGGTGCCGCGAGAAAGCCAAGAGGGATGAGGGAAGAGACCCTGCCGCAGCGATGAAGATGCTGGCGATTTGTCTCAGTTTCTGTCCCAGCCACTAAGACAAAAACTAACCGCCTTCCGCAACCACCTTACTTACAAGGCGTTGCGGAAGGCGGGAGTTTGTAATGCGGAGAAGGGGGGACTCGAATCCTCAAGTCATTGCTTACACGGGATTTTGAATCCGACAGAAATACACCACAAGACGAGGTGAAGATCGGGGAGAAGGGGTGTCAGCGATATGTAGCTTGTTGCAATAGAGAGAGGTTGTATAACGCGCAGGAATGCATCACGTTTCGCACCATTCGCTGAGACGCATTCTGACATATTTTCGTCCCTCGACACTGAGAAGTCTCATCCGTTGTTCGCCCTGCCATCGATGAATCTTGGTCGTGAAAAACTCGCTGACCGCATCATTCAATGTCATGTTTTTACATTTCGGTCGAAAATATCCGAATACTCCTTGCATTTGATTACGGAAATGAGCGTCGCCCGAGAATAAGAAGGTTTCCAGCTGACGTCGCACTTCTTCCGGGGTGGATTTACTACCCGCTTCGCACGACAATGACTGAAC
>CAIWEX010000540.1 GCA_903911795.1 uncultured Schlesneria sp. | reverse complement strand
GGCTTTGGCCCAGCTTGTCGCACAATGCACTGACGTGCATTTCTCCTTCGCGGAGCAGGTACATCAGAATCTTCAGCCGCGTTTCGTCAGCAAGCAGCTTGAAGACCTGCACCAGGTCTTTTTCCAATTGCTCAGACAATTCTGGGAACGGAGCAGACGTCCGCTCGGAGAACGGGGCCTCGATGGTCGAGATCATTTCTTTCTTCTCACTCTCTGATTGGGACCGAGTCTGGACTTCCGGAACTCGATCGAGATCCTTGCTTGGATCGGACAACGTAGCAATCCTTTTATAGGCTTTCGCCACCGGATTCATCGCGGACACTGACGCGCCGGAAACGCGGGTGATCACGGACAAAGCCGAATACACAGCGAAACAGGTTTTGGGTTGGGACTGTCACTCATGGCTGGAGACGATGGGTCTCATACCATGCGAAAATGCTTTTGACAGGTTGGCTTCCGAAGGGACGAGATTGTGGAAGCAATTGCAAGAAATACGATGATGTGAAACTCATTTGAAACTTCCGACGGGTTTAATCCGCCGAAACTGTACCAGACTGAAAAAGACCCACGTATTATTGTCGCGACATGTGACCGAGTCAACGAGCTATGTTTGAATTCATGTGTTTTTTATGTTGGACACAAGTTGTTTTTGCGTTTGATGTTCCGGAAAACACGGCCGTCAAATTGCCAAATCGTCAGAAAGTTGGCCACCCCGGTTACGCTAATCGATTGGCAATCGTTGGAGCCATTTTTCATCAACACTCGATCGAATAGCAATTTGTGGGCCACGTGGCCTGAAATCGACAATGTCTCCTGATACGCTGGCTGTAATATGCCCAGTATACTTGCCCCCGAAGAATTGGATCTGAAATGGCTGATGTGTCGGCGTTTGGTGATTTGAGTGGCAAGCGTGCCTTGATAACGGGCGGCTCCAGCGGCATCGGCCGGGCGATGGCGTTGGAATTCGCACGAGCTGGCGCAGATGTCATCATTCACTTCGGGAAATCTTCGGACGCCGCCTTGGTCGTTTCTGAAGAAGTTCGCCAGATTGGTCAAAAAAGTGTCGTTCTGGGTGCCGACTTCTCTGCCCCTGATGGGTTAGAGGAATTCCTCGAACGGTCATTTGCTATTTGGCGCGGGTTGGACATTTGGGTTGGCAACGCGGGTGTTGATTTACTGACCGGCGAGTCGGCCAATGCCGATTATCCCACAAAACTTCGTCGATTGCTGGACGTCGATGTTCAGGCAGGGATGCTGCTGGCGAAGGGAGCTGGACAACGGATGGCCAAATCGGACGGGGGAAGTGTCATCACAATCGGCTGGGATCAGTCGGATCGTGGGATGGAAGGTGATAGCGGCGAACTGTTTTCCGCTGCCAAGAACGCGATCATGGGATTTAGCCGATCATTAGCAATGAGCTTGGCGCCAACCGTTCGAGTCAACTGCATCGCTCCTGGCTGGATCAAGACGGCCTGGGGAGAAACAGCCAGTGAAGTCTGGCAAGAGCGAGTACGACGGGAAACTCCCCTGCGGCGATGGGGACTGCCAGAAGATGTGGCCCGACTGGCACGATTTCTGGCCAGTGACGACGCGGCCTATATCACTGGGCAGGTGATCAACTGCAACGGGGGAGCTGTTCGGTAGTCTGAACCATGGAGAGCCGTTTACATCAAATTGGCCCCGTTAAACTGTTACTTTCCGCATTGAATCCGCATGAATGAACGCATCCTCTTTGTCACAGGTCGGCTGGCTGAGCCATCGCTCAGGCAGGTCTTGCCACCGCTGGCAGAGCGTTTGGGATTCGAATTCGAAATTGCAGTCCTGGGGATTTCAGTCGCAGCACTGATGCGGGCCGACTGGATTCGTCGCAAACTCTCCATCACCAGTGAGTTCCAGCGAGTTGTCGTTCCCGGATGGTGTGGCGGTGATCTACAATCTCTCACAGAACATTTTCACATTCCCTTCGAACGGGGCCCGAAGGATCTGTTCGATCTTCCCGAGTTTTTCGGGGAAGGTGGTAGACCTCAGCCGGAATTGAATTTGTATTCGATTGACATCCTGGCAGAGATCAATCACGCGCCGCAACTCACGTGGGAAGCCCTGCTACGACAGGCGGAGTGGTTTCGAAATTCGGGAGCGGATCTCATTGATCTGGGCTGCGTTCCTGGCCAGACATGGGAAGGGATCGGTGACGTCGTACGCCGCATGACGTGTGAAGGTTTTCGCGTTTCGGTCGACAGCTTCAATCAGGCCGAAGTGGAAGCCGCCGTTGAAGCCGGTGCCGAACTTGTCCTGAGCTGCAATCAGAGCAATCGTGAATGGGCCTCTCAACTTCCGGT
>CAIWEX010000539.1 GCA_903911795.1 uncultured Schlesneria sp. | reverse complement strand
GATGGCCAGAGCCTCGGTAAAATCCGACTCGAAGCAGCCACCGGAGAAGATCACAGTCCGATCGTTTCAATTCCCAAACCGGACGGTATGTCAGAGCGAGCCTTTCAGTTTGTAAAATGGCTATCGAAAGAGAATCCCCAGGGAAAGTGGCAGCAGTTTGTTGCTGCCGATGGGAAGGGGCTGAATTGGGATAAAGTGATCCTGGCAGGAATCTCTCACGGCAGTACGACCGCCGCACGATTCGCGATTCATCAGAAAGTCGACCGTGTCGTGATGTTTTCGGGGCCACGCGATAATACGGAAACGTGGCAGGGACTACCGTCGGCAACTCCGTCGAACCGCTTTTTTGGATTCACCCATGTTCTGGATGGTGGTTGGGTCGCCGATCACTACTGCCGTTCGTGGCAGTTACTGAAGCTGCAGGAATACGGCCCCATCGTCAACGTCGATGAAACCAAACCGCCCTACGGCAACTCGCGTCGATTGATAACGACGAGCGACGTGAAAAACGACGCCAATCGAGCCCATACAACCGTCGTCCCGGGCGGTTCAGCCGGAAAAGATGCCGCCGGAAAGTTCATCCACGAAGCAGTCTGGAAGTACGTCTTCACTCATCCTGTAAATCAGGTCGGCCCTTCGGTTCCAACAGACCCGGATTGCAAGATGGATCAGAGGAAATAGATCGCATCTCATTTAAGTGTGGCGTCCCGCGGGCATCAAACTACAGCGTCTAACCCATGTTTCGACGCGACATGGAAGTGCGACACGCACTAGTGCTGGCGATTCATCACTGATCAAATCAATTCGGAAATTGGCTTGGCAGCATCTTCCACCAGGTACTGCGGACGACCATTCAGGTCTTGGATCGTTGCGTGTGAGGCGTCGATCCCGAGGTTATGGAACAGCGTTGAGTAAATTTCGCCAAACGTGACAGGGCGGGAGACTGCTTCGCCAGCGAGGCGATCGGTGGCTCCGATCACCTGGCCATGTTTCATGCCACCTCCAGCCAGCAGTGCACAGTTCACTTGAGGCCAGTGGTCACGCCCAACTTGAGCACTGATTTTCGGCGTTCGTCCAAATTCACCGGCGATCAGGACCGAACAATCCTGGTCGAGTCCCCGCTGGTGGAGATCTTCCAGCAACGCGCTGACGCACTTATCGAAGACCGGGAAGTCTTCTTCTTCACGCAGAAAGATCGAGTTGTTGGCGCGTCCTTCGGCATTGAGTCCGCCGTGCCAATCCCACTTGCTGTAGTTAAGCGTTACGACACGTGCCCCCGCTTCGACCAGGCGTCGGGCCATCAACAGGCTCTGAGGCACCCGAGGTGCGCCGTTGCCGTCCATGAAGACCTTGGGGTCTCCGGTTCCATACCGAGCGACGGTCCGCGGGTCTTCTTTCGACAAATCGAGAGCTTCCGCCAGCTTTGACGAAGTCAACAAGCCCATGGCCTGCTCAGAGAAATGATCCATTCCCTCCATCATGCGCGTGTGGTCCGCATCCCGTCGGAACTGGTCGAAACTTCGCATCAGCGACCGGCGGTCGCCAAGTCGTTCCAATGTCACGCCATTCAGGACCATGTCACTTTTCGTCGGCCCCATCGGCCGAAACGG
>CAIWEX010000538.1 GCA_903911795.1 uncultured Schlesneria sp. | reverse complement strand
TTCTTTCTCTGTCTGATCAGTGGAAATCAGCGGAGATGAGCGTTCCTCATGTTGATATTGCAAATGTACTCGAAAAGAACTGGTTCAAAATTGTAAACTTCCGCTCGACTGAAATGAAATCGGCCGAATCGTTGGCTCGGGCCCGGTACTGCAGACTTCCCTCGGCCTCCGACGAATGACTGGCTTCACCACCGCCTGGGTCACCTTTAGTCCGCAAGACTGATCGATTTGTGTATAAACGACAGGTGGAATGAACGTTGAGGATTGAGAATATCGTGACAGAGACGCAAGATCCACATCCAAAGTTGGGCCCGGCACTCTACCTGATGGTCGGGTTTCCGGTTGCGTGCATTCTCATGTTCAGCATCACGGGCAACGAGACTCTCTGTCGAGCATTGCTCGGGATTCTTCTTCTGTTCCATTTGACCACTTTTGTCATCAGCGCCTGCGTTTTTGTGATGATCATGATCCCGCTGTTGGCATCGAGTCTCCGTTTGGAGATTCGCAAATTCGCTTTGTGGTCAATAGAAATTGTAATAGTGTCGGGAGGTGTAACGTTTGCCAGTTACTGGGTGTGGAAGATTGGTTTTCCCTGGAATCGCGTGGGAATGACATTGATCATGGCAGTGTCATTCGTCTTTGTGCTCATCGGCATTGTCGTCTGGTATGCGTCGCTGCGATTGCTGCACAGGCTGATTCTGGGGTTGTTGTACAGGCTGAATCCGTTTAACAGCAGATTCTGTCGGCTGATTGCCACTGATAACTATGACGCTGCACTGAAAATGGTGGCGTCGGATGCATCGTTACAGCGAATTTACGGAAATAATCTACTGGAGGCGGGAAGACGGCTGATGGCGACTGGATGATGGTCACAGATTCCTTCAGCAGGGAGTGATGAACATGAAGCGAGAGACCAATTCGCTCGTATTTGCGGCGAATGTCTACTACGACTACCATCAACTCGAACGCGGTCAAAATCTCGTTAGCGAGGCTGTTGAAAAGGTTGGCGATAAACTGGAGGTGCTCTTGATTCAATGCCAATACCTTGCTGCGTCGCATCAACTCAAAGAGGCGATGGAGATCTGGCAGCGATTTCACAATCTCGACGATCACAGTATTGAAGAGATGATGAATCAGCCTGCCTTTGCAAGCAGGATCGCGACTTTGCGAACCGACTTGGGGATTGATGGATAGAACCCGGCAATTTTGGTGGATGGAATGGAGAAATTCCGTTGCGAGAGAGAATCGCGAACGATGTACAATGGAATTGCGAGGCGAAGTCGTTCCAGCGTCTTTGGTTCTCACGTAAAAACGAGCGGTTGCTCTCTTTCCAAATCTGCCGTCATCGGGGATAGTACGCTGGTTGCACACAGCATTTCTTTGGTCGATCCCGACCAGCGCAACTTGCAGACCTCCCAGGATGATGATTGATGGCGAATCAGGAATCGACCGATGAATTGGACGATTGGAAGGAATCGAATGACCTTCCGCCTCGTATCATTGCGCCGGCGCGACCATTGTTTTCGCGATCATTTCTCTGCCTGCTGGCCGTGCAGTTCCTGACTGTTTTGAACGACGGAACGTTTCGCTGGCTGGTGGTCCCGTTGGCGAAACCGATCCTCGGCCCTGCGGCTGCGCTGTCGCTGGGACTGGCTGGGTTTACGCTGCCGTTTATTCTTCTCGCCACCCCAGCGGGATATCTGGCGGATCGATTTTCCAAGACACGTGTGATCCGGATCTGCAAGATCGCCGAGATCCTCATCATGCTCGCCGGGATGGTCGCGATTCTTTCCGGGGAAATGTACTTCCTGTTTGGTATCGTGATCCTGACAGGTTCGATGGCGGCGCTCTTTTCACCTTCCAAATCGGGAAGCATCCCCGAACAGGTCGATGAATCTCAATTATCACAAGCCAACGGCCTGATGGGACTGATGACCGTTGTTCCCGCTGCGTTTGGATTCCTGCTTGGTGGTCAATTGGCCGCGATGGCAAAACCGACCGCAGACGCTGTGGTGACTGTCAGTTCACTCACTCCCGCAGCGGCCACGATCATGGGGATTGCCGTTTTCGGTTGGATCATCAGCCTGGGACTGCAATTCGCCCCTGCTGCCGATTCGACCCGTCGATTCCCGTGGAATCCGTTTGCGGAGACTGCGAACTCACTGAAAATTCTGGCGGCGGACCGTCCTCTGCTACGAGCGGCACTGGGCATCGCCTTCTTCTGGATGCTGGCATCGATGGCTCAGCTTAACGTTGACCAGTTGGGTGAGCGTGAATTACAGATGCCCCCCGACAGGATCGGGATGCTTGGGATGATGCTGGTACTGGGTGTCGGTGCTGGCAGTGTTCTCGCTGGTCGCTGGTCGGGTGGACATGTGGAACTGGGGATCGTGCCGATGGGGGCGATCGGAATGGCGCTTTGGTCGATTCTCCTTTGCCTGTCTGGCTGGTGGGGTCACACGGCACCGAACGAAGCCTTTGTTGCATCATGTATTTCGCTCTGCCTTCTCGGCGGGAGTGCTGGACTGTTTGATGTTCCGCTGGAGGCTTACTTGCAACATCGAAGCGAGCCGAGACAATTGGGGCAGGTGTTGTCTGCCACCAACTTTCTGGCGTTTACTGGAATCCTCGGCGTTTCTGTGGCGTATTACTGGATGATCGACGTACAGCACTTTACTCCGAGTTTTGTCTTCCTGCTGGCAGGCCTTGGAACGATCCCGGTTGCCATCTACATCATTCTGCTGCTGCCGGGGGCGACGGTACGTTTCATCATCTGGCTGGCCAGTCACACGATTTATCGGCTGCGAGTCCAGGGACTGGAAAACATTCCCAAGACGGGCCCTGCCCTGATCACTCCGAACCACGTCACGTTTGTCGACGGAATTCTGATGATGATCAACCTGCCACGTCCGGCACGGTTCATTGTCTATGCCGACTACGTGAACAGTCCCCGTCTGAACTGGCTCGCGCGGATGTACGAGGTCATTCCCATCAAGGCGGACGGTGGTCCCAAGTCGCTGATTCAATCGCTGAAGATTGCCCGGGAAGCCTTGAACCAGGGAAGCCTCGTCTGCATCTTTCCGGAAGGCCAGTTGACTCGTACCGGCCAGATCCAGCCGTTTGCCTCAGGGATGCTCAAGATCCTTCAGGGGACGGGTGCTCCAGTGATCCCTGTGTATCTGCATGGGCTATGGGGGAGCATCTTTAGTTTCCGCGGCGGGAAATTCTTCTGGAAGTGGCCGCGTCAGTGGCCCTATCCGGTGACGATCCTGTTTGGTAAACCAATCCCCGAACCAAAAGATGTTCATTCTGTTCGATTTGCAGTTCAAGAACTGGGAGCGATGGCGATGGAGGTGTCGAAGATCCGAGAATTACCCCCAGCAAGACTCTTCATCCGCTCGTGTAAAAAGTCGATGAAGCGGCCACGCATGGCTGACTCAACCGGTCTGGAAATGACCGGCGGTCAATTGCTCGTCTCTGTGCTGGCACTGCGGCGCGTGCTGATCCGGGACATTCTGGCGGCTGACGAACGTCATGTCGGAATCCTGCTCCCTCCGACGGTGGGCTGCGGCCTGGCGAATCTGGCCGTCACACTCGCACGTCGCGTTTCCGTCAATCTGAACTACACGATGTCCGAGAAGGATATCAATTACTGCATCCGTGACGCGGGCGTAAAGCACATCATCACCAGTAAGAAGTTCATTGAGAAGAAACCGTTTAATCTCGATGTTCCGTTTGTCTATCTGGAAGACATGAAAGAGCAGGTTCGAGGGATTGATCGACTGCTGGCCGGGCTGGGGGCGTTTGTTCTTCCCGCATCAGTGCTGGAATGGACCCTGGGGCTCAATCGCGTCCAACCCGACGATCCGATCACCGCTATTTATACCTCGGGTTCCACAGGCGAACCCAAGGGGGTCTTGCTGTCGCAACACAATATCGCCGCCACGGTCGATTCTGCGAACCAAGTCTTTCAGGTGGAAGAGTCTGACGTTGTTCTGGGGGTCGTTCCAATCTTCCATTCGCTGGGATATGTCGGTGCCCTGTGGCTGCCAATGTGTCTGAACCCCAAAGTTGTGTTCCACGTCAATCCCCTCGACGCCAAGGAAGTTGGCCGACTGTCACAGGAACACGGAGTTTCGATCCTGTTCGGAACCCCGACCTTCCTGCGAGGCTACCTGAAACGGTGCGAGAAAGAGCAGTTCCACAAGCTGGATCTGGTCGTTGTTGGTGCCGAAAAGCTTCCTCTGGAACTGGCCGAACAGTTCCGCAACAAGTTCGGAGTCCTCCCCTCGGAAGGCTACGGAGCAACGGAAACGTCGGGCCCGGCTGCCGTCAACATCATGGATCATCGCAGTGACATGATTCAGCAGAAGGGAACGAAACTCGGTTCAGTTGGGCGTCCATTGCCGGGAGTCGTGATACGAGCCGTTGACCCGACCACTCGCGAACCATTGGGAGTGAATCAGGAAGGTCTGCTCCTCATCAAGGGGCCGAACGTGATGCTCGGCTATTGGAATCGTCCGGAAAAGACCGCTGCTGTCATCAAGGACGGGTGGTACGATACGGGTGATATGGGCCTGGTCGACGAAGAAGGGTTCGTCCATATCACCGGACGAATCAGCCGTTTCTCCAAGATCGGTGGTGAAATGGTCCCTCATCTGCGTATCGAAGAATGCCTCTCCCGGATCATCGAAGATCCCTCAAACACCGACGCTGGAATCCAGGTCGCAGTCACATCGATCCCCGATGAAAAGAAGGGTGAACGACTGATCGTCCTGCACAAGAAGATGAACAAGACGGTGTCGCAAGTTATCGATGAACTGTCCAAAGAAGATCTGCCCAATCTCTGGATCCCTTCCAACGACAGCTTCATCGAAGTCGAAGAAATCCCGCTGCTGGGAACAGGCAAGCTCGACCTACGCGGCATGAAACAAATGGCTCTTGATCTTTTTTAATTGGCAATTGCGAATGGGTTCGGGGATCACGCTGATCTGCCGGGGCGGTTCAAGATCGAATTGCGCGGGAATCGGTGCTGCGTGAAGTACCAGCCTCGATAGAAATCGATTGTCGCCGACCGAACCGCCTGAGGAGATTCGACGGATGGAACTGGAACTTCACGGGCATGTTGCTGTTGTTACGGGCGGGGCGAGTGGCATTGGGCTGGCGTGTGCTCAACGACTGGCTCGCGAAGGATGCGACGTCGCGCTCTGGGATGTCGCTCGCGATGTCAGCGGTGTCGCTGCAGACCTGGCGAAGGAATTCGGTCGCTGCACACTCGGAATTTCTGTGGATGTCAGCAAGCTGGAATCGGTGAAAGCCGCACTGGAACAGACGGAGAAAGAACTGGGGCCGGTCACACATCTGGTGCACAGTGCCGCAGTGACATCCGGGCAGTTTGGCTTTCCCTTTACGAACGTGGCGACAACGTCGTGGCAGCGGGTTCTGGACGTGAATGTGATGGGGATGGTCCACGTGGCCCAGTTGATCGCTCCAGGGATGATCAGTCGTCGAGCGGGGACAATGGTGTTTGTCGCATCCGTCGCCGGCCAGATCGGTTCGCAAACCGATCCCCCGTACAGTGCCAGCAAAGCGGCGAACATCAACTTCGCGCAGTGCCTTGCCAAGGATCTGGCCTCACACGGGGTCAGGGTGAACACGGTCAATCCGGGGATGGTGCAGACGCCACTCAACAAACAAGTCTGGGCCGCCTGGAACGAGCAGCAGCCGGTTGAGAAACGTCGAACCTACGATGAATGGGCTGGCGACAAGGTTCGCAATGTGATCCCACTGGGCCGCTGGCAATCTGTGGACGACATTGCCGACATGGTGACATTCCTATCATCCGCCCGAACCGCACAAGTGACGGGACAGACGATCAATGTCGATGGTGGATTCGTCATGCACTGGTGAGTTTCAACGGCTGGAAATCGAGGTCTGTCCCTTGTAACTTCGTCACTGGTCGGTGACTTGCACGACCGTTCTGGTGCGCTCAACACTGCGGGTCGATTCCTCGTGTTGCTTTGCAACCCAGACATCCAAATCGATGACTGGGCCACCCCGTCACAAATACTCCGAAGGAGTTCCGTCAAATAGCCCAGGGTTGCCGCGTTTCGCGGCTACCCTGGGAATGCGTGCAGGAGACTCATTTACCCAGAATGGGTTACGTCAAGAATGATTGTCGATCGTTCCGTGTGCTGTGTTGCTATGAGTCTGTTCCCTTCGTTGAGGTAGAAATCCGAGCGTCCAATGACACTCTCCACTCAACAGGGGACTCAGATGCCGATGGCAAACACCAGCATATTTTGTACAATCCGCGAACAAATCACCCCGCCCCCTAGCGGCTTACTTGAACAATGCAATGCACGCCGAGTTGGCGGCGGCGCCAGATTCACTTTACAACGTCACTCGCGCCAACCGGGTGATTGCAAGCGTTCTGTTGCTGAATCAGTTCACGATGTCACACCTATCATACGACGCCACCAACGACGCCATCATCGCATTCATCGACGAATGGGTGACATTGTTGGAAGCTGAAGACTACGACCGCGCGTACGCATTTACCGCTCATACAGCGGGAAACAAGCTGACTCCTTCTTCATTTCGCGACCATATCAAACAACAAGCGACGCTCCACTCGCAGTGCTTTGATGAATCCTATGGCACGCTCGGGTTGACGATCGCACTCATTGACATCAGTGTGAGGTGAGCAATCGTAATCAAAGCAACAGAACAAATAAGGCTCTGACTTCGCGTGTCCGGAGATTCCGCGCAGAACATTCGCGCGGGGTGATTATTGAGCGAGCGTTGGATGAACGCCGCGTCACGCCGAAGCTCAAGGCCTCTGTTCAAGAAGGCCGGTGGATGCTCAGGGAACTGCCGTGTCGTTGAGAGCGACCGCTGGGTCGCAACGCGACGAGAAGTTTACCCCGATTTATACGTTCAAAACTTCCTGTGACTTCGTCACCCCGGTAGCCGAAGCGGCAACCGGGGCCACCCTGCGACCGGGATCGACGCACCTGCTTCGCAGTGTGGCCCAGATTGCTTCAAGCTGGGTGCGCAGCACAAGAAACTTCAAGCCAATCGCGTTGGGTGGCGGGGTCAGGAGCGAAGCGGATGGCCCCGTGAACGGTGTATGCGGTCACCGCAATCATTCCGGGCCTTTCGCAAAGCCTTCAGACCCGGCCACCCCGCCGCGGAACGTGGTATTTCTGAAACCATCAGCCGGAACGCGCTAGCGTCCGGTTCGAGCTTGCTCGCAGGCAAGGTCTTCCAGACGGCATCGTGAAACCTATTCCATCGGTCTCAACCCCAGCCCCGTAGGTCAGGCTGTGCCTGACGATGTGATGTCAGGTAACGGCATTGTTCGCCAAGCTGCGGGACCATTACACCCTGACTTCCAAGAGTCAGGCACAGCCTGACCTACGGGGCTTACCTACGGGGCTTACTTGGCTCATTTTGGTCGGAAAACATGAATCGGATGGAACGACGGGTGGCCGGGACTGGAGCGTCTTCGCGAAGTCCCGGAACGCACGATCCACGCGAATATCGGGGCTTCCATTGCGTCATTTGCCGACGACGTGGTCGAGACATCTAAGAATCTTGACGATCCCAGTACGTCTGGACCGTCTCATAGGCTTTCACCACGAAGGGCACGAAGAGCACGAAGGTGTCAGAGAACGAAACGCGTGATTCTATGGATGAGCGAGTTGATGTTGATGAGAAGCCTGATCTTGATGTCCGCCAGTTTCATGGAAGTCAACAGATGAGCCTTCCCCTTTGATCTCGACGCGTATAAGTTCAATGTTCAACTGATCACGCGATAGCAACATCGAAGAAATCCAACTTCGTGCTCTTCGTGTCCTTCGTGGTAATCATCGAAAGGAACGACCAGCCCTTCAGTCCTCATGAAGACTTCGGTGGGATCGACTCCAGGGCCGAAAGGCCCTGGCTGGGTGAACAACAGGCCCTTTGGGCCGCAAACCTTGGGGCTTCCCGTTGAGCCAGCCCCAAGATGCTACTTGGCGGCGGACTCCATCGCGTGTTGATCAACGCCGTTTTCGAACAGGTGCTGATAGCCTGCGGCATCCATCATGGTTCGCTCGTGTTTGTTGAGCCACGAGAGGAAGAGGATCAGCCCGCCAACAACACTACCGATCGCCAGCAGCATGAACAGAATGCTGTACATGTATGCGCGAGGTTTCGGATCATCGGTTTCGAGAGCAAACTTGCACATCGGACATGCCAAGGCTTGTGAGGCTCCCAGAGAAGCAGCCACGGTCCCCATCACGGCCAGTCGCACCATTCGATTCCACATGTCTTGACCTGCCTTCCTTCGCGGGCCTGCGCCCTTGTCCGATCGTCATCAGCCTTGCGGCCAATGATACAGCAATCCGTAGATGATAACGCCTGTCACAGAAACATAAACCCAGATTGGGAAAGTGATTCTGGCCAACCGGCGATGAGCTTCCCAATTCCTCCGCCAGGCACGCAGCAGCGTCATCAGGGCCATCACTGCCACAGGGATGGCCAGCAGCACGTGGCTGATCAGGATTGTGAAATAGATCGGCCTGATGATCCCCTGACCCTCAAAATGCTTGCCACTTTTTCCTGTGTAATGATGAAGTGCGAAGTGATAGACCAGATAACAGACCAGAAAAATGACCGACGTCGCGAATGCCGAACCCATGGCCCACGCATGAGGGACGACTTTCCGACGCTTGATCAAGACAAACCCGACCAGCAACAAGATCGTCGCCAGGCCATTCAGCGATGCGTTTACCGCCGGTAATCCGGCGACCCACTGCGGCATTATTCTGTCCCCGTTTTTGCTTCAGAGGGCTTTTCCTCGGTTTTCTCTCCGTCGGGTTTGGCGTCACCCGCTTCGCCTGACTTCTGCTCAATCGGCTTGGCCAGCTTTTGAATCGTCCGTCGCAGTTCTGCCATCGCGGTCGGCTTCGTGGCGTCGAACTTTCCCTTCACCACTCCCGTTTCATCCACCAGCATGATGTTGTTCGAATGGATGAATTCAAACCCGTACACTTTCTTAGGCTCTTCCAACTCCTTGACAGGCATCTTGAAGCTGCCATGTATCAGGCGATAGATTTCTCGCTGATCACCCGTCACAAATGACCACTTCTTGAAGTTGGCTCCGCGCGACTTGCCATACTCGCGCAAGACTTCGGGTGTGTCGCGAATGGGATCAACCGTCATCGTCACCATCTGGAAGTCAGACTTCTTCAGTTGATCCTGCAATTCACGCATCGACAGCGTCACCCGTGGACAGGTCGCCGCGCAATGTGTGAAGACGAAACAGACAATCCACGGTTTGCCCAGCAGGCTCTTTTTGGAGATCTTGCTTCCCTCCGAGTCCTCGAACTCAAAGTCTGCGATCCCGTCCTTGTCCCAAGGGGATTCAGGATTCTCGCCCGGCAAAACAACCTTGGCGTTCCCGTTCTTATCGGTCGTGATTCTGATCTCTGGCTGAGCTTCGTCACCACCATCATCTGCTGGCGTCGCGGCGTTTGTGTTCGAGGCTACGACAACATCAGGCCTGGGCGTCCGATCCCGTTCACCCGCTGTCAATTCAGACTGCTCCGGACGCGGCCGGTTCAAGGCGGCTATTCCGGCAGCCAGAACAACCAGCCACAGCACGCTGCCTGTCCAGAACGCCGGCGTCTGAAAGAACGAACGCCGTCTGGCAACGTCATTTGGTTTTTGAACCATGATCTCTCCCATTCCCAATCATCGCAGCGATGTCTTGCGACTCGCGTTTCGATCTGCGATTGCTTTCACCGGGCATTATGTGCTGACCGACGCCCCGTCATCCAGACCGCAATACTAACGTAACAGGTCGCAGCCAGGATCGTCACCGTCAGACAAACCCACCATTCCGGCAGTCTTTCGACAGCGGCCGGATTCGATGACATGATTCTACGCAAGCCGGCAACGCCATAGGTCAACGGATTCAGCCGGATCACCCAAGAGAGCCAACCCGATTCACCTGGCGGGAAAAATGAGCCCGACAGCAACCACATCGGCATCAGGAAGATACTCATGATCGCATGGAATCCATGAGTCGAATCCATCGGCCAGGCGATCAGATAACCGAGTGCTGTCAACGAGAATCCCACCAGCGTTAGAAATCCAATGGTCGCGGCTGCGTTCTGCCACGTCAGTCCCGTATGCAGTTCCGGTGCAAGGCCTACCCATGAGAGTGCCGGACCGACGGTCAGAAATACCATCGCCTGCAGTACCGCCAGGACTGTTCCGCCAATCACTTTTCCCAGAACCAGGCTGATCCGCGGTACAGGAGCAACCAGCACCCCCTGTAGAAAGCCCTCACGACGATCTTCAATGATCGAGATCGTTGAATAGATCGCCGTAAACATCAGGATCATCGCGGCCACACCCGGAAAGAAGTATTCCTGGTACGACATCTCGGCCGGGCCACGAAACGAGCCCTGTAAACCGGCACCAAATAGCACCCAGAAGATGATCGGCTGACCGAGAGCTCCGACGATCCGAGTTCTCTGACGGAAGAATCGCGTCAGTTCACGATGAGCCAGCGTATAGACTGGTAACCAAAGCCCCGGCATGGCTGGCCGATTGCGTTCTATGGCACGATCGGTCATTGCTCCTCCTTCGCGACATCCCAGAAATGATGTCCCGTCTGTGCAATGAAGACGTCTTCGAGCGTCGGCTTGGAGAGTGACACGGCTGAAATCTCATCGGGAAATGCGGCGACAAGGTCTCGCAACAGTTCATGACCGGCCGAATGTTCAATCCGCAGATCCTGATCGATCCGCCTGGGGACAAGTCCGAACTTTTCGGTAATTCGTGCAGCAAGTAATTCTGGAACCGCCGAACGGACGGTCAGGCAATCGCCTCCCACCGAGCGGCGTAGCGAATCTGGCGTCCCAATTGCCACCAGTTTACCACGATCCAGGATTCCCAAACGATCGCAATGTTCCGCTTCATCCATCAGGTGAGTCGTCACCAGAATCGTCACTTGTCGTTCATCGCGTAGCCGGTTCAGATAGCTCCAGAGATCATGCCGAGCCCCTGGGTCCAGCCCTGTGCTTGGTTCATCCAGCAACAGCAACTGCGGCGCATGTAACAGACTTTTGGCGATCTCGACTCGACGTTTCAACCCGCCAGAAAGCTCATCGACCCGCTGTCGTGCCCGGTCCGACAAACCGAGTTGATCGAGCAGTTCGGTAATCCGCGAAGTTGCAGTGCCGCCCCACAATCCATAGAGATGAGCCTGATGTCGCAGGTTTTCCTGAACCGTCAGCTTCCCATCAACGCTGGGCGACTGAAACGTCACACCAATCTGCGAACGGACAGTTGCAGCATCGCGAGCGACATCGAACCCGAGCAAAGACACGGTTCCCGATTGCACGGGAAGCAGGGTTGCCATCAACCGGAACAGCGTGGTCTTTCCCCCGCCATTCGGCCCGAGCAGACCAAATATCTCTCCCGACGCAACGGTGAATCCAACCCCCGCCAAGGCACTGCGACTGCCATAGGTGTGAGCCACATCTCGAATGACCACCGCGGCACCTTCGTCCGCCGGTTGGTCTGGAATCACATTCTGAACCATCAGAGTCCTTGTTTGCGAAGCAATCGAAGGGATGTCTCACCGTCGGAAAAACAAAAACCCGGCCATAAGCCGGGCTTCCATGCTCAACCTGTGTCTCGCGGGTCTCTCGCCCTGTTCGGCGCGGGTCTCCTGACCCCGCCGAAACGACCGACCGAAGGTCTCCAAAATTCCGAGTTCGACGCTCCTCTGCTCAGTGCTTCTCAGGAGCCTTGTGCGAATGATCTCCGCCACCGTGATCCGTACCACCGTGGGCCTTGTCGCCACCCTTCGCGCCATGGTCTGACCCATGACCGCCGTGGCCGTCACCCTTGTGAGCCTGCTGGGATTCGTATTCGGCCAGTTGCGGCACCGAAACCGTGTAGTAGTGCATCCCAACGTCCGGGGCCAAGGCAAATGGGATCGTGCAGGCCAGAATGAACGTTGGAGCCAGCAGCAGGTACTTCCACGCCCGCTCAAACTTCAGATGCATGAAAATCAGCAGGACGCACAGCGCCTTGCAGACTGCCACCGACAGTACTATGCCGATCAACATCGCACGATTCGGGATGTGCACCAGATCTGCAACGATCGAAATCGCCGTGAATCCGCACAGTGCGAGGAACACTGACAGATACAGTTTCCCGTGTGAATGGTATTCGTCGTGATGGTCTGACATCTGCCAATTCTCCTGCGGGT
The DNA here is from genome assembly GCA_903911795.1 of uncultured Schlesneria sp. Lineage (GTDB taxonomy): Bacteria > Planctomycetota > Planctomycetia > Planctomycetales > Planctomycetaceae > Schlesneria. The sequence continues at coordinate 15,600 of CAIWEX010000538.1, read as the reverse complement.
CGCCTCGAACTGAGGTCCCGATTCATTGCAATTTCAATTCTCGTCTTCTGAATTCGCCTGCGAAATCCGCACCGATCAAAGGATGTAAATCAGCGGGAACAGGAAGATCCAGACAAGGTCCACGAAGTGCCAGTACAAGCCGATGTTTTCAACAAACGTCGCATCTGCCAGGCTGAGTTTGCTTCCCTTCTTCAGAACCAGCACGAACATGAACAAGCCGACGATGACGTGAATCGCATGGAAACCCGTCATCAGGAAGTAGTTGGACGCGAACAGGTTACCGTACAGAATCGGATGAGCAGGCTGCAGCGAACCGAGCAGTGGACCGAGCTTGGCGTCTTTCTTCAACGCTTCGACACGGTCATTGACTTCGTGTAACGTGAGGGGATCGATCTTGCCTTCAGCGTTCAGATAGGACTTCAGATCCTTCAGGGAGTTGTCTTCGAATTTCTTGGCGTTGCTAGTTTTCCACTCGCCGTATTTCTTCTTCCAGTCCTCGCTCGATTCGTCCATCGTGCGGTACTGATCAAAAGCAACAAGCGGAAGTTCCAGCGTCCAGTTCGCGCGAACGTGTTCTTTGATGTCGACCTGAGCAGCGTACAACTCTGCCATCACTTCAGCAGCGGCCAGTTCCTGCTTTTCAGCAGCGGTCGCGTCCGCCTTATCTTTCAGAGCCGTGATACGCGTGTCCAGTTCCGATTTCTGATCTTCGCGTTTGGTCAGCTTTGGATACATCGCAGCGAGGCGACTATCGACGATCGCGCCGAATTCACGAACGACCTTATCCATCGCCTGTTTGTCACTCTCGGGGATGTGACCTGGCAGAATGTCGTGCTGGAACTTGCCGGTGTACTCGTAACCCTTCACGCCGAGGAACACAAAACCGAGCAGCAGAGTCCATAGCATGAACTGCCAGGCCTTGGCGAACTTCTGCCCGAGGAGTGCATCGTGTGCCACCACAACGAAGTAGCTGGAAAGGATCAGCACAAACGTGTTGAACCCGCCAGCCGCAATCGAAATGTGGGTGACGTGAACATCCGTCGGCCATCCCGGCGACCCCATCCGCAGTACGATGTACGTACCGATGAAGGCGGTGAAGAACATGATTTCCGTGCCGAGAAACAGCCACATCCCGAGCTTCGAGTTCGGAATCGGAATGCCCATCTTCAAGGGCGCTGAGGGATGATGTTGCGTCATATCTATCGTGTCCGCCGTCTGTGAACTAACCGAAATACGTCTTTAGCAGAATTCCCGCCACTAATCCAAATCTTTAATCCTGGTGCCTCGTCACGACTTGCTTTTCGAGTTCGATCAATCTGCCGGAACGCTAGCGTCCGGTTCTGACTGTAGCCCAACCCCAATTCACATCCGTAACATTGCACTAGACCGCTCGCAGCCAATCCAGCAGTCGCAAGTGGTCCCAGGTCAATACCATCAGTAACACAGGCAAGTACACCAGCGAAGTCCAGATGACTCGACGGGCACTTGTCCGTGACTCTTCCCAGGCAAATCCAATCGATGCTGCCAGGTAGGCCGCACCTAAAACCATCGCGACAACACTGTAGACCATTCCGGCAGCACCAAAATATGCTGGCAGCAGGCTGACAGGAATCAATCCCAGAGCGTAAACCACCGCCAGCAATCCGGTGACGTGAGGCATCGACTTGCCTGCAGGGAGCATTCGCAACCCCGCCGCACAGTAGTCCTCTTTGTACAGCCAGGCGATCGCCAGAAAATGGGGAAACTGCCACAGAAACAAGACTCCAAACAGTGCAAAGGCCATCCATTCGAGTTCGCCACCGGCAGCCAGCCAACCCAATACGGGTGGCAACGCGCCAGGAATTGCCCCGACAGCCGTACACAACGAGGTAACTCGCTTGAGAGGCGTGTAGACGCCAGCGTACAGCACAAACGTCAGCCCGGTCATTGCTGCCGTCAGCGTATTGACGGTCAGCAGCATGTAAATCACACCAACCGCTGCACTGACAAATCCAAAGATCAACACTTCCGACGGGGCCAGCCGCTTCATGGGGAGCGGTCGATTCCGCGTCCGGCGCATCCGACCGTCGGTCTCGCGTTCAATCCACTGGTTGATGGCCGATGCGCCAATTGCTGCCAGAGACACCCCGATCCACGCGTTGAACAGCGTCAGGTAGGACGCTGGACCACGCAGTGCCAGGAAGTAACCGACCGAGACGGTCATCAGGACCATCAGCGAAATTCGCAACTTGGCGATTTCGATGTAATCAGCGACCCGCGTTCCAAAAACACTGGCTCGGACGACGGGAATCGGCGGACAGTTCGGTGAGGAGATTGCGCTCATGTCGCCACCCCCATCATCGATCCTTCGAACTCACGCCCGCGTGTGGTGAATCCGTTCGATGGAACCTGAACCGAGTTTGCATAAAACAGATTGACGACCGAGGTCATCAAAGTGAGCATTCCGACAACCTTATGCAGGGAACAGACGATCACCTGCGGTGCCGAATTGAGTTGAGCGACAACGCCCCATGAAGGAACACCGAACTTTACATACCACGAGGCCAGCCCCAGCAGGGCCTGGCAGACGATCAGTGCCAGCAAACTGTTTGCGCCACGGATCAACAACATCGACCCACTCCGCCGCGCGGCAACCGCGAACAGAGGTGCAAGAGCCAAGGGGACCAAGGCAAACCAGGGATGAGACATCCATGCCCAGCTTTGACCCAGATGTCGCAACACACCACCGAGGAAATACTGGATGGCCACGGCCACCAGCACGGCAATCGCGAGAGATCTGGCGACTCGGCCAGCGACGGGGTCAGTCACAGGCTTTCGTGCTTCCCAGTTTGTCCCGGTCACAACCACAAACACGCACATCAGGCTGAAGACACCAGCGGCAAAATCACCGTGAATCAACGCCATCGACTGTTCATCCATCAAGACTCGAACGCCACCCAGCATTCCTTGCACGAACACTGAGCCGAAAATCGCAAGTGCGAGCAAGCGGGCGGGGCGCCGGGCTTCAATTCTCCAGGTTGCGATCGCAAGAGCGATACTGAGCAGACCGATCGTGAGACCCGACAAGCGATGGCCATGTTCAATGAACTGGTCTCGCGCTGAACTGAGCCACGGATAGGCGAGCATGTTGTAACCATCGGACGACGGCCAGTCACTGAACGCCATACCCGCTTTTAATGTTGTCACGACAGCCCCTGTCGTCACCGGCAACAGCAACGTCAATGTTGCGGTCAACCAGGCAAACCGGTGCAGCCAGCGACTAGCGGACGAGACATTCATGCCACTCAGCAAACCCGAAAAAACACCACTCAAACTCAACAGGCAACCGGCTCATATCCGACCACCCACCCTTTGGACTTCACTGTACCCCGCTGGCGACAGGCCAACAGGGCAATTGACTCAGTGCCCTGCATTTGTCTGACGCTGGGCCAGCGGCACGTATTCCGTCTGCATCAGGTAATCCTTGTCCTTCACGATCGGTGAGCTGTACTCGTAAGGACCGTGGTAAACGACTGGCAGGACATCGAAGTTACCGTGGCCTGGTGGCGATGGAGCCGTCCATTCCAGTCCGTTCGCGTTCCACGGGTTACGACCACATTTTTCGCCGAAGAACATGCTGTAGGCAAAATTACCAAGCAGCAGGAACTGAGCGACACCCATCAGAACAGCTGCAGCCGTCATTACCTGATTCAAAGGCAGCAAGTGGCTGAGGTATTCGAAGTGGTACGGGTCAGCGTAACGTCGAGGCATCCCCGCCACACCGAGCATGTGCATCGGGAAGAACGTGACATTGAAACCGATGAACGTCAGCACGAAGTGGAACTTGGCAACCGTGTCATTCATCATTCGCCCCCACATCTTGGGGAACCAGAATTGAATCCCGGCGAAGACACCGAACAGCGTAGAACCGAACAGCACATAGTGGAAGTGAGCCACGATGAAGTACGTGTCGTGGATGTAAATGTCGACTGGAACAGCCGCCATGAAGATCCCGCTCAGGCCACCGATGATGAACATCGAAACGAACGCGATACAGTTCAGCATGACGCCATTGAACTGCAACCGACCACCCCAGATCGTTCCAATCCAGTTAAACGTTTTGATGGCAGAAGGCAGAGCGATCATGATCGTGCTGACCATGAACGTCATCCCGAGAGCGGGGTTCATCCCGCTGATGAACATATGGTGTCCCCACACGATGAATCCGAGGCCAGCGATTGCCGCCATGGAGTAGACCATTGGCTTGTAACCGAAGATCGGCTTGCGGCACATACAGGCCAGCATGTCGGATACCATTCCCATCGCGGGGAGCAGCATGATGTACACAGCAGGATGCGAATAGAACCAGAACAGGTGCTGCCACAACAGCGTCTGGCCCCCACCGATGGTCGGAGCGGCATTGTTGATCACGATACCGGCTGGAATAAAGAAGCAGGTTCCCAGCAGTCGGTCTGCCACCAGCATGAACCCTGCAGCGGTCAACACCGGCAGAGCAAACGCTTGCAGAATGGCGGTGATGAACATCGCCCAGATCGTCAGCGGCATGCGGAACAGGGTCATCCCGGGAGCTCGCATGTTGATGATCGTGGTCATGTAGTTGACTGAACCCATCATCGAGGAAACCCCGACGAACGTGACCGCCATCAGCCACCATGTCTGAGCCATCGCCGAACCTGGTGCCGAAGTCTTCACGGCGGACAGCAGGGGATACGACGTCCACCCTTGAGCCGTTCCAGCGTCCATTCCTCCCACGACCCCCGTCAACCATTCAGGACCGATCCCCGCGGCGAATGCGAAGAACAAAATCGCGGGCCACATGAACCAGTAGCTGAGCATGTTCAGTGTGGGGAAAGCCATATCATCCGCCCCGATCATCAGGGGGATCAGAAAGTTACCAAACGCACCTGCCAGAACAGGAATGATCACAAGGAAGATCATCACGGTCGCATGCATCGTGAACAGCATGGTGTAATATTCAGGCGAGATCTGCCCGCCATCGCGAGCAAATGTCAGGTCGCCAGCGATTGGCATGTATTCCCATGGCCGAGCCAATTGCCAACGGACACCCAGAGCCAGAGCGCCACCCACCATCAACATCAACATCGTGGTGATCAGGAACTGGATTCCGATCACCTTGTGGTCTGTTGAAAAGACGTATTTCTGGATAAAGCTCAACTCATGGTGGCCGTGTCCATGCCCGTGGGCATCGTCTCCCGCATGGCCAGCGTGGTCGAGAGTGGGATGTAATGTACTCATGATTCTGATCTGCCTCTCGGCTGTGTACGGCGACGTTACGTCACGCCCTGAATGAACTATCCTTCAATCACCACGACGGACATCGTAGCGAACTGATTCCACTTACTCGGCTGCCTTCTTGAAACCATCATCGAATTGTTCGCCAGCGATTTTCTCTCGCCACTGTTCAAACTCTTCATCCGATTCCGCGAAGACGCGTGCTTTCATCTTGTAATGGCCCCAGCCGCAAAGTTCGGCACAGACCAACTCCATTGCATTCTTTCCGGTTCGTCGGTCGATAACGTCAAACCAGACGGGAATTACGAGCCCAGGCACAGCATCCTGCTTGACTCGCAGCTCAGGTACGAAGAACGAATGCTGGACATCTTCGGTCCGCAAACTGATCGAAACTGGCCGACCTGTCGGGACATGCAATTCGTTCACCGTGTAGACGTCATCGGGCTGCGGTGTCGGCTGCAATTTCTTGCCGCGAGCAGGGTAGCGAATTCGCCATTCGAACTGCCTGGCAGTGACTTCAGCGACAGCTTCTGTCTCCGCGGGAGAAAACGACTTCACGCGATACTTAGCCCACACGTCCATTTGATAAAGGGCAATGAACAGCAGGATTCCCGCAGGTACAATGGTCCAGATCACTTCCAGGCTGTGACTGCCGTGTGAAAACAACACTTTGTCCTCGGGCTTAATTGTCGCTCCCCGCCACAGAACATAACCGAGGGCCGCATGTGTTCCGATAAACGTGATTGAAACGATGACCAGAATCAGGTGAAACAGGTCATCAATACGGAGCCCGAGATTGGAATGGGCCTTCCCGTCACCCGGGAACCACCAATGGAGAGCGGGTGAAAACCAACTCACGGCGACTGCAATGACAGCCGTCGCTACGAAAAAAATTGCCCAAAATCTGCCCACGGCACTCGCCTTCACTCAAAAACCAACCCGTTGGTGGTCGCCGAATCCTCAACGTCAATTGAAACCGACACTACTTCGAATGGACGACGTGTTCCGCCGCTTTTGCCTTCGTCGGTGTCGATTCGTATTGCAAGCTCATCACAAAGTTGACGACATCCCAGATTTCTTCGTCCTTCAGTGCGGTCCGACCGAAACCTGGCATCGGCGTCCCCTTGATCCCCGCGTAAATCCGGCGGAAAATATCAACTGGCCGACGACCGCCGCGATACTGACCTAACGTCAAGTTTCGTGGCTGCAGTGGTTTACCCCACGTGTCGTGCAATCCTCGCTTTGTATAGTATTCCTCAGACCCAGGCTTCTTCCAGAAGTCTTCAGTCGCCGCTCCGTCACCACGGCCTTGAATACCATGGCAGGTGTAGCATTTGCCTTTGTCTGACAGGTACAGACGACGACCACGTTCTCTTGAGGCCGCGTCATCGGTTACGCGAGCGACTGATGGGACAATCAAGCTCTCGGCCTCTTCGCTGTGTGCCCAAGCTTCAGCGATGAATTTCGCAGAACCGTCAATCAGTTCAGGCACGTCCGACTTCAGATACTCGGCGAACTTGTCCTTGGCAGCCGACTTTGCCGCGGCAGCACTCTGTGGCTTTTCAGGTTTTTCTTTCCCCTTCGCAGCATCGTAGTTTGCTTTGGCTTTTGCTGCAGCAGCTTCGATGGTCTTCTGTGAGAAATCACCTGCCAGGTCGTTATCAACTCGGCTTTCGAATTCACCGCGAATCGCCAGCCAGCGAATGTATTCAATGACAGATTCCGTTTCCTTGTCGCCGAGCCACAAGAATGACGGCATGTATGTTCCAGGAATTCCGTACTTGATAACTCGGTTCAAGTCATCTCGCGTTGGCTTTTCGGGACCAAGGGTCGACGTGAACTTGAAGACGCCCGATCGGTAGTCACGAGGCAGCGGATTCAGATACTGAGCAGTGGGGCCATTCCCATCGCCGCTGACTCCATGGCAATGCATGCAGTTTTTCATGTAGACCGCACGGCCCGTCTGCAGCGACTTCCCGAAGCCGATCACAAGCTTATCGCCTGCGACTGGCGCAGGATCGGAACCACCGGTCCAAGTCAATTCCTTCTTCGCGGCATCATAGGTTGCCACGCTGCCAACGCTCGTTTTTTCACCGGTGCGAGCTCCGCTCACCCAGATCAGCGGAGCATCTTTCGCGACCTGAGTCGCATCGCCATCCCACTCGACGACAACGGATTTGCCTTCGGCGGCGACTTCGGTGACGGAGCCTTTGACCCCGCCGTAGTTCACGGGGAACCGCTGCCAGGCGATCAGTTCGTGCGGAGAGCCGAACTTTTCCTTCAAAGTGGTTTTCACCACTTTTTGAGCCTCTGGAATCAGATCCGTCGTCTCTTCACGCAAACTGAATTCCGCTTGCGGACCTTTTCCGCAACCGGCAACCAGCACCGTGAGACCGACGGCCAAATAACAGCAACTCCGCTGCATTGCGGAGACTGCCCATCGACGATGTATTCTCAAACAAGACATCATGATTACCGTCTGTGCGAAGCCTTTTGTGTGCATCAAATCGGCGAAGCCGCTTCCGCAAGTTTCTCGTTATTTCAGCTTGGAAGCCGGGACCGTGATCGTGATCTCATTGTCACCTGGCTTGATCGTGACAACCAATGACTTTTCCAGGAACTCACCAGCCTCATGCCAAACCTTGAATTCATGCTTGCCGGCTGGCAGATCTTTGATTTCGAAGACCCCATCGTCCTTGGAAACTGCTGCGAACGAATGGTCCAGGGGCAAGTGATACGCTTGCATCCAGGGATGAATATCGCAACCGACTGACAGTGGCTTCTTTTCGACCTGCGTGTAAACCAGTGGGACACCGACGCGATCATCAGGTTGCACCACGCTGTTGAACGGTGCATTCTTGCCGGGATAGGTGTGAGTGTTATGCGCGGCCGCATCCGCATTCAGCACCGTAACCGTCTGCTTGGTCCGGACGACCATTGCGTGGGGCAGGAAGATGCAAGTCTTCTGATCGAAGACTGCGGCACCAGTCACATCAGGCGACTTCCCACCTTTGGGTGCCTTTTCAAGATAAATGAATGCGTTCGCAAGCCCGCCGTCTTTCACGAGGATGCGCTGGTTCGGAATTGCCTCCGCACCGCAAACACTCGGATCCTTGTTGGCGCCACCCTTTTCGTAAAGGTTTGGCAGCGCAGTAAAGGTCCCCTCGTAGACGACTTTACCTTTCAATGTTCCAACGCCACCAGCATCACCGACTGGAGTTTCACCCTGGGCAGCAGTTCCTTCGGCAGGAGCTTCCGCAACCGCGACAGCGTCTGCGAGATACTTCACGCTGACGGTCGAGTTTGCACCGCTTTCCAGCTTTCCACAACCCGCTGCACCGAACATCAAAGTCGCTGCTGAACAGGCGACGGCACTTCGAATACCTACGAATTGATTGATCCGCATCAGTCATTACCTCCCGCAGCCGCTGGCTGTGGTTGAGGCTGAGGAGAAACCTTGCCTTCTGTTTCCATCAGCTTGTAGTAGTTCACCAACGCATCCCGCAGCGAAATCGTTTGACGCAGTCCGTCACCGCCGAAAATTTCGGGGAAGCGAGGTTGTGCGCCGGGTTGTTGTGGCGGCAGGGGAGATGGCATGGATGTATATGGCGTAATCCAGTTTGGTCGGTACAGCCACAGTAACGTCCAGTCGGGTTTCAATCGCTCGGCAGCGAGTTCCAGATTTGGACCGCGAATATCAGTCTTGGGATCATTGATCGCAACCTGACGGCCAGCGACTGAATGGCACTTGATACATAGCGGAGCGTTCAACATCTTCCATGATTCCTGAAGATAATCATCCTTCTTGTCCTTGAACGCCGTATGGAATTCGTGGTTCTTCTCACTCAAGTACTCGGGCTCACGCTCGGCAATCAACTGGTACGGGAATTCTGCCCCATCGACTGCGGCAAAGTAATTTGCCAACGCCTGGGCATCTGCGTCGCTCATATTGAACTTTGGCATTCGCAGCACTGTGGTATGTCGGATCTTTCCGGGATTTCGAAGGAAATTAAACAACCACGGAGTCTGAACCTTTGTCCCCTGCTTGTAGAGCGGAGGAGGAGACATCTGCCAAGCCAGGCCCGCCTCCTTGGCGGTCTGATTGGCAACAAGTCGCTTCACCAGCCATTCGGCATACTGGCCACCTCGTGCCGGATCGATTCGATCAAGGCTCGTCGCCGGGAAGATGAACTTCGACGTTGGGAACAGTTCCTTACCTGCGATGTTCAGGAAATCCCACGTGTCGACGACATATTCTTGTTCGTCCGGCGAATCTTCAGGATCCGGATACGACGACACCATTCCATGGAACTGGACAATCGGCAGACTCTTCCCCTTGACCGACTTCATCTCGCCCGTGAGTGCGTTCTGAACAGGTCGCAGCTTTTTCAACAAGGCAATCGCTTCAGGATATTCAACAGCCGTATCTGAAGCCGTAATCGATTCCAGATCCGCACCATACCGGATCTTTGGCAGTTCGAGCATATGGCAGGCTGAGCAATTGAATTGCTGGATCAGCCGTTCACCCTTGATCACAGCCCCCTTTGCTCCCCCTGGATTGTACAAGTATTCCGTTGACGGAGGTTCTGCGACCAGTCCCACGACAAACGTGGCGATTGCATCGATTTCTTCTTCGGTAAACGGGAACTTCGGCATACGCAGTCGATCGTCGTACGCTTTCGTCTCGATGGTCTTGTAGTCATAGCTGCGTGGCTGCCGGAGCTTTTGCCAGAGGAAACCTGGTCGACCGTGGTGAGTCAGGCTTTCATAATAGAATGCTGCTGACCGTTCGCGTTCGTCGGCAGCAGGGCTGGCGATATCACCGCGTGAAGCACGGCTGATTCCATCCTCAACGCGATCCTGCATCGAGGTGTCCGCCTTGACCGTGATGGGCTTTTCGAGCTTATGTCCATCGCGCCAGACTGTGACCGCAACATTGGAACCAACAACCGTCCGGTCGAGCAGTTCGTTGTAGTCAGCCATCGAATTTACTGCGATGCCGTCCAAGGCGACAATCACATCGTCAGTTTTGAATTCGGCTTTCTTAGCCTTCGCAACTCGAACTCCACGTACTGCGTCGAGTTTCAGCCGAGCGACCGACTTGGCGTCAACGGTGTCAACCAATACGCCCAAACCTGCCTGGCCGTGGTGATGCAGGTATTCATGGATATGCTCAAACGCCAAGCGTGAGCGATCCTTCTTACCCCAGTCCTGCAGGGCCGTTCCGATCGGCCGGGCCTTTTCGAAGTTCGGGATATCGTGACAGCCATAACAGCCGTAGCGTGTGATCGTCTTGCGGCCGAGATAGTTCATCTTGCGATTGCGGAAGTCATCGGCACTTCCACCGACGGCCAATTCAATTTCATCGCCCTTGATGACTGCCGCAGGCAATGGGTAATTGCCCGTCTTCATCACGGCATCGACCTGAGTCTTCGTCAGAACCTTCATCAGGAAGTAGCTGACGAGTTCATCAAGAATCGCATCAGAAACTGTTGGGGTTTCAAACGTCTCTGTTGGCTTGAAGTCAGCCGGTGCTCCATCGAGCTTCAACAGGAACGCTGCGATGTCGGCTGCCGGATCAACGTACTTATCTCCCGTTCCTTCGCCGTCGAGGAACAGGTGGGGCATCTTCGTGCGTGGGTGATGCCGTTCTGGCTCACGAATCCATGTGTACAGCCAGTCGAAACCGAGCTTTCCTTCACGGAGTTTTGCATGCACCTTAGACAATTCAGGACCGAATTCTGCGGCGAGTCCGGGCACTTCCTGATGTGTGTGACAGACAACACAACCCTTGGTTGCAAACAGGTCACGACCGCGTTCAGCATTCGGCTTGTAGCCTTCCACAGGACTCAGCGTATCCAGCTTCTCGGACTTGGTCAGCAGGTAGTGTGACATCGCCGCGATTTCCACGGGATTGTACTTGCCAGCAACGTCGTCAGCCTGGTTATCGAGTTTAAAGAATTGTGGCATCCGTGTTGTGGGCCGGAATCGCTTCGGCTCTTCGGTCCAGTGAGAGACGAATCCTGCATTCGCCTTCGAGGCGAGATGTCGCAGCGATGGCCCAACCTTACGCAGCTTGCCAGCAACCTGAAGTGGGTCCTTGGCGATTTCCGCGGCTTCTTCGGCCGTGGTCGGTTCGAGACGCAGGTCCGGGCCGATAATCTTGTTGCCATCGTAGCCGGAAATCTCGTGGCAGCCGAAGCAACCATAGGTCTGGATCAGATCATGACCCTTCACAACCTTCGGAGCTGTTGGCCCGAACTTCTCATTCACGCCGAGTTCAACAACGTTGACGTGGCACTTGATACATGAAGCTTCTTCGAATCGCTTGGGAAGCATTGGTCGCTCCCAGAAGTGATTATCAAACCACTTGTGATCCTTGGCCCAACGTTCCATCTCAACGGGATCGTTCGGAGTGTGTGACGCGTTGGTGACAGACGTCCCTGAACCCTGTCCTTCATGACATACGGTGCAGCCGAATTTTGGCAGCGGGTGAGGACTGGTAGCCCCCAAGTACAGCCCGAGGTTCGGATGTGAGGAATAAGGCTGTGGGAATTTTCCTTTTTCGCCAGCCTTGCCCGCGGGAAACGCTCCGACGACTGCGGTTGTGATTGAGTCATCAACTGTGTCGATCGACATATGGCAAGTGCGACATCGGTCAAACCGAGCAACGTTGGTCATGCCGCCGAGCGAAAACTGCAATCCGGGCATCCAGTCCTGAATCGGTCGTTCTGGCGAGTTGAAACCTTCGATAATCGGCACCAGCATCATGCTGCGTTTAAACGCTGACAGGCCAGTGTCCGGCTTGATTTTGGCTGCCGCGGCATGAATCAAACCGATCGCAGTCTGCTCAGCCATTAATTCCTTAGTGACCTGATCCAAGGCACCAGTAATGACAGCCAGGCTCATCTTGGCTTCGATCGTCTGCAGTTTGAGTTCAGCAAACTCGACTTCCATCTTCTGGACTCGAGCTTCCGCATCCCCGTAACGCTTTTCCAGCGGCTTCATATCGAGGTTGTCGCGAATCCCGAGATTGTAGTCGGCTCGAGCGACGTCACGGCGTGCTCGTTCCAGCTTCAGATCGCGCAGATGATTCGATTCCTTATCGCGAGCGACTTGGACTGCCTTCTTACGTGCTGATTCCGTTGGAAAGTCAGCAAGCGTCAGTTCGAGCTTTTCCTTGCTTCCCAGATTCAGGCTGGCAACGCGATCGAAATCACCCTTCAACAGTTCGCGGAACTTCTGCTTGGTCGGCTCTTCCTGTTTATCCGAGTCCTTCGGTTTGCCTGTTTTCGGAAGTTCGAACTCTTCAGGAATATCTTCGTACGAGATCTTTCCATCTTTATTCTTGTCAATCTCGTCGAACTTGCTGTGCAGTTCCGCCAGCGCAGCCAATTGCTCCGCCGTTTGCTTAGCGGCTTCAACCTTCTTCTGCTCAAGCTCCTTGACCTTCGTTTCGTGCTGCTTGTCAGCACTCAACGTGGCTTCGCGAGCCTTCAGGCGATCGGCCTGATAGTTGAAGGCTTTCCGCTGGTAGGTTCGCCACTCGTCATTGTAGTCGGCCCACATCATCCACATCGTCGTGAACAGTAGCAGCAGTGCACTACCGCAAAAAACGCGATGCATCAGTTTGGGACTGCGAAGATATTCTTCATTCGCCGGCATAGTACCGAACCATCCTTCGGAACACGTCTAAGGAAACGCAACCGCCGCGTCACTTCGATTGCAAGAAGCCCAGCACGGACTCGTCAATCTTGGACTAAATATTAAAAAACCACTCGGGGATCGCGACGATGTATTTCAATCGGACGACCCAGCGCAACACCATCTTGATCGGCAGGGACATCATCATCAGCATCAGGTTCGCCAGAACCATGTACCTCAGGAAGCCCATTTTCGTAAAGAACTTGCGAAACACCGTCGCAGCCATGATCGGCGGCAACACAAACAGGTACGCCACGACCAATACCAGTCCCAACCATTCTCGTAACAAAATTGTGAGAATCTGTGTGAGTGGTGATGACCCGGCAGCAGCGACTGGCAACTGCTGATTCATCAGATTCAGCCAGAACCACTCCGAGACATTCACGTTGTTCAAGAGTTCCAGCTTGTGAACGTCCCAGTATTCATAGGGGCTAAAGAAATTCCAGTTCGGTCCTCGCAAGAACGTTCCTAGAACGATCATCGCAACCCAAAGCGGAAGAAACCCGAAGAGGAATGTACTGATTGCAAACTTACGTTCGTTGAACGTGTAGTAACCGTTACCCAGCTTGTTGAAGTCGATGTAAGGTATCGCCATCAGACCGACGAGAATGACACTGGGGAGTACCACACCGGCCATCCAAGGGTCGAAATACACCAGCATTTCCTGCAAACCCAGGAAGTACCAGGGAGCCTTAGAAGGATTCGGTGTTTTCGCGGCTGAAGCTGGCTCTTCCAATGGGGCTTGCAGAACAATACCCCACGCAATCAGGACTGCCGTCACCACGATCATACAGATCAGTTCGGTGTAGACGAGATCGGGCCAGGTCAAAACCTTTTCGTTCTTTTCCTGCTCAAACAGTGGTCGACCTTCGGCGCGACGTTTGTCATTGTCGACTGATTTGCGGAAATACAGCCATGTGAAGAAGCCCACAATATAAAGCATGGCCACGATCGGTACGTTGTCAGGCTTGCCGACAATCTGACGGAAGTCGTAGTCAGTGATGCTGAACGCCATGAACAGCAGGGAAATATTCAGCAGCACCCATCCGGCAGTCGCGGTCGTCCAGACTGATCGCAAGACGATCATCGCAATAAACACGGCAGTGGAGCCGATGAAGAACCAGCGAGGGTCGGACAGCCAGTTAATTGGCTGCTTCATCCATTCAGGCATTCGCAACAGGAACGACTGAGGGCTACCGGTTCCCGTCAAATGGGCAATCGAAATCATCAGCAGCATGAACGCATAAAACGCCCAGATCGCTGCAACGGGAACCTCCTGCCCTTTGCCCAATAATCCGCCGAGGTTCAGGCGAAAATTGCCATCCACCGCATAGCTGCGGCGCACCCAGGCAGCGTTCATTACGAACAGCACCATATACACCAGACCGAGTCCGAAAATTACGGACGAAGTCAGATCCGGATTATGTTGCAGATGGGATTCCATAACTCTTCCGTCACCCACTGAACGAACTAAGCAAATAAAACCGACTCAAGCCACAACCATCCCGCACAGACAGACCGATCACAACGGCTGACTGATTCCACCGTCTTTACGAACTCGCCAGAAGTGGATCGCAATCAACAGCGAAACAACCAGCGGAATCGCGACACAGTGGAGAATATAGAAGCGATTCAGCGTTGCTTCACTGACGAACCGGCCACCCAGCAGCAGGAAGCGAGCATCGCTACCACTGGTTATCAGATCGAATCCGCCGATGTTCAAGAGCTGTGCTCCTGGGCCTTCATATCCCAAGAACGGCGTCGCACGAGCCATATTCGAACCGACCGTGATTGCCCAGATCGCCAATTGATCCCAAGGCAACAGATAGCCAGTAAAGGACAGCAGCAACGTCAGCACAAGCAGCAGCACGCCGATCACCCAGTTAAACTCGCGGGGCGGCTTGTAACTACCCGTCAGAAATACGCGATACATGTGCAACCAGACGGTAATCACCATGGCGTGCGCACCCCATCGGTGCACCTCTCGCATGATCCCGAGTGTTGTCACATCTCGCAGAGCGAGAATATCATTGAATGCGAACTGTAGTGTCGGTCGGTAATAGAACATCAGCAGAACGCCAGTGATCGTTTCAACCAGAAACAGGAAGAACGTAATTCCGCCCATACACCAAGTGTACGACAGCGCAATCCCCTGCTGCTTGATCGACACTGGATGCAGATGCAGAAAGAAGTTGGTCAGCATCACGACGATGCGGTTTCGACGATCCACTGGAGCGGGATGCCGAAAGATACTCTTCCAAATCTGCGAGCCGCGAATGTAATCACCGACAGACATCGATTCGCCCTTATCCCGCCAACCCAACCTTGAAAACAACGCCGTTACGTATCGGCCAACAAACCTCAGGAAACAGATACGAAGGATGCAGGATCAACCCACTGCCCCATCTCTTCCTGGAACTTCATACTCTTATCAACTTCCAGCATCCCTTCAGCGATCTTCAAGCCCATACGCTCCAGTGGACGTGGAGCAGGACCTTCAAAGTTTACGCCAGTGATATAGAAACCAGACCCGTGGCACGGACACTTGAACTTCTGCTCACCATCCAGCCAGCTTGGGGTACACCCCAGATGCGTGCAAACCGAAGCAAGAGCGAAAATCAAGTTCTGGCCTTCATACTGATC
>CAIWEX010000537.1 GCA_903911795.1 uncultured Schlesneria sp. | reverse complement strand
GGCGTGGGAATCGCAGTGGGCCGAGGGTTCCCTGCCTCGCTTCTTTACGTTTTTGCGGCTCCTCAGCCGTCCTTTCCAGGCGGAAAGTACTATTTCGCCTACATCGGCGGCCCACCCATCGGTGACGCTGGACCGACAAACAACGAGGATCGATGTCGGCTGGAACTCCTTCCCGCTGGGTTGCAAGAATTCTATAAGACGGTTCACGATGGATGGACCGGTTTGAGTGGGGCCGGTGGCCCTTTGCCGCTGAAAGATATTTCATTTCTGGATAGTTCAATCAGTGAAGAAGATGCTTTCGATGATTTGAAGAGTCCGTTTTCACTCGAAACGACATTGGAAATTATGCAAACCGGAAATGGCGACGTACTGTGCCTCGACACGAAGCGAAGTCGTCCCCAAAGGCCGATCGGGATTTTCTACTGGCATGAGTCGCCTGCAGAGTCTGACTTGAAACTTGATTTCTGGAATGCCTTGAACGATCGAATCGAGTCGGGCTCAAAAAAGTGGTGTTCGAATAAGTCTGAATAATGACACGCGAATGCGAGGTGGCCGGGAGTGGCCTGACAGGGCAATCCGGGTTGAAAGTCGATCGACATCGATGACAATTGCTGTGTGGATAATCGCGATTTCGCAAGTTCCGGGGCTTCCTTCGCAAAGCCTCAGACCAGCCCCGGCCACCACGGCTGCTGCTTCGAACGCTTGTGCTGTTCGGCGACTGTTCGGCGATGGGATCGTAATCGGTCGTCATGGTTTCTCCGCATCGAAAGTCTTCCGAATTCTGGCAGATTTCAGATGTCCAGTATACTGAACTGGGCGCACCCGAAGGCGCGTGGAAGAGAGTCTCACGCAAAGACGCGAAGACGCCAAGGAAAACGGAGGTGAGAGGTTGGTTCTTGGTTCTTAGTGCTTGGTGCCTGGTACAGGAGAACGAAAAGGATCGTGAGCGGCAATACCTGAAATGCTTCAAAACTTTGCGTCTTTGCGTCTTGAGCGAAGCGGGCGTGAGATCCTGATTTCAGATTGGCCCGGGCGATCGATCGGTACCCTCATTTTCAGGAATCCTGATAACGGAATTGCATCGAGCGGACCGATCAGACATCATTAATGTATTGCGGGCGAGATTGTCCCGTTCCTGCCTCGCTGTTTATCACGGAGACCCCGCCATGTTGCTCCGACTGGTTCATTTGGCTTCGACTTTTTTGTCAGTATTCGCGCTCGCCATGATCGCCCGGGCTGATGAACCGTTTCAGATTGTTCCTGCAGAGATTTCACTCAAGGGGAACTTCGCGCAGACACAACTGCTCGTCACCGCCCCGGGGAATTCCTCGACTGCCCAGGATCTGACGTCACAGGCGACATACGTCTCGTCGAACGAGGCGATTGTGACGGTCTCTCCTGCGGGGCGTTTGATTCCGCGCGGCGACGGGATGGCAGAGATCACCGTGACGGTCGCGACCGCCGTTCGCAAGATTCCCGTCACGGTCACGAGTGTTTCCCCTGAACCGGCGGTCAGTTTTCTGGATCACGTTCGGCCCGCGATCAACAAGGCGGGTTGCAGCATGGCGGCCTGTCATGCCGCTCAGTTTGGCAAGGGTGGGTTCAAGCTGTCGGTCTTCGGGTTCGATCAGGCTGCTGACCATTTTGCGATGACCAAAGATAGCCAGGGACGACGCCTGAATCTGCTTGCGCCCGAGGAAAGTCTGTTGCTGCAAAAGCCGACGATGCAGGTTCCTCATCAGGGGGGCCGACGTTTCGACCCGAAATCGCGTGACTATGAAATGATGGTGGCCTGGATCAAGTCAGGAGCACCAGGCCCGACGACCGAACGTGTGATCAACAAACTGGTGGTGACTCCCGCTCAACGAATCGGAGAACCGGGCCTGAAGCAGCAACTGCGCGTCGAAGCGGTTTACGCCGATGGCGAAGTCCGCGATGTGACGGCCTGGGCCAAATATGATTCGATGGACGAAGGGATCGTTGCAGTCACACGCGACGGCTTCTGTTCGGTTTCCGGTCGAGGCCAGGCCCCGGTTATGGTGCGGTTCGAAGGACAGGCCGAAATCGCGATGTTTGTCATTCCTTACGGCCCCCCCGCACGACTGGAAGGCTGGGTCAACAACAATTTCATCGACGAACTGGCCGCCACAAAATTTCGTGAACTGGGAATCGAACCATCGCCTCTTTGCGATGATGCCACGTTCCTGCGGCGTCTGTTTCTGGATGCAATGGGAACCCTGCCAACTCGCGATGAGATCGACGAGTTTCTCGCTTCGAAGGAACCGAACAAGCGGACACTGTGGATCGATCGAGTCCTGGGGCTGGTCGATTCTCCCAAAAAGGGACTGTACAACGAACGGTATGCTGCTTACTGGACGTTGAAATGGTCGGACCTGATTCGCAACAACAGTCGCGACCTGCAGGACACCGGGATGTGGGCCTTGCATAACTGGATCAAGGGAGCGTTCCGGCAGAACCTGTCGTTCGACAAATTCGTCTCGCAACTGGTCCAGGGGAAGGGATCGAGTTTTTCCAACGGGCCTGCCAATTATTTCATCGTCAATAACAATCCGAATGAACTGGCCGAGTCGACATCGCAGCTGTTCCTGGGAACTCGACTGACCTGTGCGCAGTGTCACCATCATCCGTTTGAGAAATACAGCCAGGACGACTACTACAGCTTCGCCGCGTTCTTCGCTCGCACCGGATTGAAGACCAGCCAGGAATTCGGTCTGTTTGGTGGTGAACGTGTTGTGGTGATCAAGACCGGCGGCGATGTTCGACAGCCGCGGACAGGCAAGGTGATGCCACCCAAGCCGCTGGATGCAGAACCCGTTGATCATCCGCTCGACCGTCGAATTGCTCTGGCGCAGTGGATGACGGCCCCGACGAATCCCGCATTTCCGCGAGCGACCGTCAACCGCTACGTCAGTTATCTGCTGGGGCGTGGGATCGTCGATCCGGTGGATGATCTGCGGGCGACGAATCCTCCGACCAATCCTGCGTTGCTGCAGGCTCTGTCCGATGACTTCGTGAAGAGTGGCTTCAATCTGAAGCAGCTTGTCCGAACGATCATGGTTTCACGACTGTATCAACTGGATTCTCAACCAACCTCGCAAAATGTGGCCGACAGCCGGTTCTACAGCCACTTTGAAGTGAAACGATTGACGGCGGAACCACTGCTGGATGCCATCGATCAGGCTGCAGGAACTCAGACCAAGTTCAAGGACCTGCCACTGGGAACGCGCGCGATAGAGATTCCTGATGCCGAGTATCCAGACTACTTTCTGAACACATTCGCCAAGCCGCGCCGGACGAGTGTCTGTGAGTGCGAACGCTCGCCCGATGCCAATCTGGCCCAGGCCCTGCACACGCTCAACGGCGACATTCTGTCGACGAAGATCAGCGCCAAGGGAAGCCGTGTCGACAAACTGCTGGCCGAAAAGAAAACACATGCCGAGATCGTCACGGACCTCTACTATGCCACGCTGTGCCGGGCACCCTCTCAGCCGGAGATTGCCGCCGCCGAACAACTGCTGACAGATTACCAGAACCCGAAGGAATGCTACGAAGACTTGCTGTGGGCATTGATCAATTCCAAGGGATTCTTGTTTGTGCGTTAAACCGCGATACAAGCAGGAAACGATGATGCAGAATTGAAGCTGGTCTGAAAGATTTGTTGGCTGGCGCATTCCCGTCGTTCTCATTCTGTTGGTGATCTACATAGCCAGTTTTGTCTTCCTGTCTCGCCGAGGCCTCGCGATCGCTCGTTCGTACAATACAGAAGGCTACTATTTTACCGCCCCGACAGATCATCGCTCGGACCAGTTCGAAATGGTGATTCAATTTTTCTTTGCACCATGCGTGTTGGTCGATGTCATGATCTTTGGTTCGCCGTCTCCAGCATCAGCAACTCCGTTGCGAAGTCTGAGTTGAACAGCGCAGCGACCTGGCGGAGTTGTCGACTCGCCTGCGTATGTCGCCAACAGTGGCAATCAAAAGGCCGTTCGATTCAAATCGTATCCGCCGTGGAGTGAATGCGATTCCACGGATTCCGCGTCCCTCTGCACAGAAACAGCACGTTCGCTGCTTTCACGGCGGGACGGATGTCACGAATTCTGGTCGAGATGCAAACTATGCTGCTGATGGAATCTCAAGGGGGAGTGGTCCGATTAACGTTGAATCGGCCGGAACGGCGGAACGCGTTGTCTGAGGCGATGCTGACCGAGCTTGGTACCGCATTGGACCAGATCGCAGCAGACCGGACGGCTCGTGTCGTGGTGCTGGGTGCCGCCGGGTCGGTCTTCTGTTCCGGACACGATCTGGGCGAGATGGCAGGTCGGCCCGAGGCAGACTTTCAAACGCTCTTTTCCCGCTGCTCGCGAGTCATGCAGCAGATCCGCAAGCTTCCACAACCCGTAATCGCTCGAGTGCAGGGTCTGGCAACGGCAGCAGGTTGCCAGTTGGTAGCCACGTGTGATCTGGCGGTCGCAGTCAATGAAGCCAGATTCGCCACGCCTGGAGTAAAAATCGGGCTGTTCTGTACAACGCCAATGGTTCCACTCGTCCGGGCAGTCCCTCCCAAGGTGGCGATGGAAATGCTGCTGACCGGAATCCCGATCACGGCGGCCCGAGCATTAGAAGTCGGGCTGGTCAACCGCGTTGTCGCCCCTGATCAACTCGATGCGTCGATCAAGGAACTGACCGACGCGATCGTCGCCAGCAGCGGAGCTACGATGAGTCTGGGCAAACGCGCCTTCTACGATCAACTCGCCCTGGACGAAGGGACCGCGTACGATCAAGCGACCTGTGTGATGGTAGAGAATGCAGTTCAGTATGATGCTCAGGAAGGAATTTCTGCATTCCTGCAGAAGCGTCCACCGCAATGGAAAACCGAATGACGGCGAGCTTTATTGGGCGAGATCGTGTTCGGCGCGGGTCTCCCGACCCCGCCGAAACCCGACCGTAGGTCTCCTCCTCGTCTTTTTCCTGTTTCCAACACCACGTCGATCACCCTCAGGCCCATGAATCATGTCTCTCATCGGTTTTGACGACCTCTACCAGTTCGCTGACAATCTTCCGTCACCCATTTCCGTCGTCGCGGCGGGGGGGGCCGATCCGACAGTACTGCAAGCCCTGTCACTGGCACAGCGCCGAGGCTGGACTGCTCCCGTGTTGACGGGGAAATCGGACGAGATCCAGCAACTCGCCAATGACCTACAAATCGACCTGACAGGTTTTCGGATTGTCGACGCGGACGATCCTGCAGGTGCCGCCGTAGCCGAAATTCAGGCGGGGCGGGCTCAAACCTTGATGAAGGGACAGATCGCCACGCCCGCACTGATGAAAGCAGTGCTGTCGCGTGAAACGGGCTTGCGAACCAACCGCTGTATCTGCCAGGTTGTCCTGATGGAGATTCCGCGCGATCGTCGTCGGTTCCTGCTGTCAGACACCGGGATCACAATTCAGCCGACCCTCGATCAGAAGGCTGACATCCTGCAGAGTCTGGTGGAGGTTGCGTCTGTCCTGCGCGAAGACGGATCGACGGAACCTCCACGCATTGCGGCGATGGCTGCGACGGAAAAGCCATCGGAAGCGATGCCCGATACTCTCGATGCCGTAGAACTGACGCGTCGAAATGCGGCTGGCGAAATCCAGGGATGCGTCGTTCAGGGGCCACTGTCATTCGATCTGGCGTATGCCACGGATGCGGGTGAAAAGAAGAAGATGGAAGGGGGCGTTGTCGGGGCAGCCGATGCGATGTTGTTTTCCCGATTTGCTCTCTGCAAACCTGACCGTGAAAGCCATCATGTACACCGCCGACTGCCGGTTTGGTGGCGTGCTTTGGGGAACTCGCTGTCCTGTCGTCTTCATGTCGCGAGCCGACACAACCACGACGCGATTGAACTCACTGGCCCTGACACTGCGAATGCTTTCGTCGATGAATATGTGAATATCAGGAAATCGACAGCCCCCTGCTGAGATATCGATGTGCTGAATCGGGAGTTTCGAAAAATGCAGACTCACCTGAAACCTCAAGAGTGCGAATGCCCCTCGACCGATTTCGCTCGTGATGACACGACGCATCCGAACTCCGTCTTCAGATCCATCGCTATCATCGTAGCAGTGCTGATGATCTGTCTGACAGCGATGACGGCATCGACAGCGGCTCAAGAATCCGGGCGTTCACCTCGACCGAATGACGAACGAATTCCCGAGGCCATGGACCCTGCCGCGGCAAAGCAGTCGATGAAAGTCTCTCCGGGATTTCGAGTCGATCTGGTGGCACACGAACCATTGACAATGGACCCGGTTGCGATGGATTGGGGACCTGACGGCAAGTTATGGGTTGCCGAGATGGCCGACTACCCGCGCGGGATGGACGACAAAGGTCAGCCGGGGGGGCGAGTCCGTTTCCTGGAGGACACTAACGGTGACGGAATCTATGACAAGTCGACGCTGTTTCTTGAGGGTGTCGCATTTCCCAATGGAGTTCTCGCCTGGAGGAAAGGTGTTCTGGTCTCTGCCGCTCCGGATGTTTTCTACGCTGAGGATACCGATGGCGACGGGAAAGCAGATCTGAAGAAAGTCTTGTTTACCGGCTTCGCCGAAGGGAATCAGCAGCATCGCGTCAACGGGTTTTCACGCGGGTTGGACAACTGGCTGTACCTCGCGAATGGTGACAGCGGCGGAACAATTCGAGCCGTCGCAGCGCTGACGCGACCATTCGCAGTGGAAGAGGTGAAGGCTATCGATATCCGCGGACGTGATGTGCGGATCAGGCCTGACACAGGGGAACTGGAAGCGATTGCCGGCCAGTCTCAATTCGGTCGGAATCGAGATGACTGGGGAAACTGGTTCGGAAACAACAACAGCCGACCGATGTGGCATTACCTGCTTGACGACCACTATCTGCGGCGGAATCCGTTTTTGATCGCCCCCGCACTGCAGAAGGACATATCCGTCGCACCGGGTGCGGCACCGGTCTTTCCCGCCAGTCGCACGTTGACCCGATTCAATGATTTCCATGCGTTCAACAGATTTACCTCCGCCTGTTCGTCCATGGTCTACCGCGACGATGTGATTGCCAAAGGAGGCGATGCACAAGTCTTTATCAGCGAGCCGGTCCACAACCTTGTGCATCGCGAGATTCTGCGGTCTGACGGATTGAGCTTCACGAGCCAGAGGAGTGACCAGGAACAGAATTCCGAATTCCTTGCCTCGACAGACAACTGGTTCCGCCCGACTCAGATCAAGACTGGCCCGGACGGTGCACTCTACGTGGCTGACATGTATCGACTGGTGATTGAGCATCCCCAGTGGATTCCGATTGAATGGCAGAGAAAACTCGACTTGCGAGCGGGCCAGGACAAGGGACGCATCTGGCGTGTTGCACCGATCGATACGAAATTACGCGCCATACCACGTCTCGACAGTCTGACGACTGAGCAACTGGTCGCAGCATTGTCGCATGCGAACGGGTGGCAACGCGATCTGGCACAGCAACTGATTCTGGATCGTGCTGATCCTGCAGCAATTCCATTGCTGGCCGAAGTGGCCACTGGCCAGCCACGTCCCGTTGCTGACACTCCGATTTCGCTGACGCTGGGACGACTGCACTCGCTCTGCACGCTGGATGGCCTTTATGATCACGAGGCGTTGCGGCCTGCTGTGCGGGATGCTCTTCTTCAACTGCTGCCAACAGTCCTTACCGATTCCCATGTGGGAGTGCGACGGCATGCTGTGCGAATCTGTGAACGGTTCCCCGAGCCGAACGCAGCGATCTGGCAACGGTTGATTGAGCGAGTCGATGATCCTGATCCTCAAATCCGGATGCAACTGGCCTATTCATTGGGTCAATTCCAGCATGCTGATGTGGGAAGAGTACTCGGGCGTCTCGCTGTCGCCGGGCCAATACAGCATGCCGATTCTGGTACTCGGCCGTTGCATCCCCAGTTCACCGCTGCCGTTCTCAGTTCGTTGAACTCCGTCAATCTGGAATCGGTACTGTCGGAAGTCATGCAACATGCGGCCAGTCAGTCCGAGTTGCTGCAGCAGTTGCTGGCACAGGCAACCGCCTTCGACCATCTCCCATCACTGGTGACGTTGCTGACTCGCGCGACGGAGCCGACCAAAACCGGTACCTATGAGCGATGGCAGTACGCCGCAATCGAGCAGTTTCTGATTTCACTCGATCGCCGTTTTGCAACGCCTGACAAGTGGTTGCTCGGACTCAACCCCGAAACTCGACCCGTGGCGCTACGATTGCAGGCGCTGCTGAAGGTCGCCCGATCCGTGGGTGCCAACGAAGTCAGCAAACCGGATGACCGCATCGCAGCCGTCAGGATTCTAGGGCGAATGGCGGATTCCCACGAGGATCTGGAACTGTTGAAAACCTTGATCACGCCGCGGCATCCGCCGGAACTGCAGTCTGCTGCGATGGCCACTTTGGCAAGGATCCGATCGAATGATGTTCCGACAATATTGATCGCCGGTTTCAGGTCGCTTGCCCCCAGCCAGCGGGCTCAGGCGAGTGACATCCTGCTGAGTCGCGACGCTTGGCGAGATCTCTTGTTGAATGCGATTGATGAGAAGAAGATTGCTCCGACGGATCTGGATGCTGTCTCGCGGCAGCGGTTGCTGGACCACAAGACGACGTCTGTGGCTGATCGCGCCGCAAAACTTTTGTCTGCGAATCTGAATTCAGATCGCGCGAAACTGGTTGCGGAGTATCTTCCAACGGTACGCTCTGGCGGTGATGCGCAGAATGGCAGTCAATTGTTCAAGATACGCTGCTCGCAATGTCACAAGCTGGGTGAAATCGGGCATGCCGTCGGTCCAGACCTCGCGTCGCTCACCGACAAATCGCCTGATGCCATGTTGACGGCTGTGCTGGATCCGAATCGAGCGGTCGAGACGAAGTTCCAGTCATTTATTGTGATTACCAAAGCAGGAGTCACTCACACGGGACTGATGGTCACGGAAACTGCGGGAAGCATTACGTTACGTGCGGCTGAGGGGAAAGAGATCACGCTGTTGCGGAGTGAGATCGATGAAATCGAAGGCCTTTCAAAATCTTTGATGCCTGAAGGCCTGGAACGCGAATTGAAACCGTCCGATGTGGCGGCGCTGGTGGAATACATTCGTCGTAATGTTCCGCTCCCCGCAATCAAGAAATTTCCCGGCAATGTACCTCGCGTTGTTAAGCCAGATGCGACAGGAGAGTTCAACCTGAACCCGGATACCGCGGAGATCTATGGGCCAACAATTGTTATCGAAGAAAAACACAAGAACTTCGGCTGGTGGAGCAGTGCGGACGATATCGTCGTCTGGACCGTCGACGTTCCCCGACCAGGCAAATATGACGTCAGTTGGAACTACGCGTGCGAGCCGAATGCGGCAGGAAGCCGGTTGATTGTCGAAGCGGCCGGAAAATCGCTGACACATCGCGTCGACAAGACAAAGAACTGGGAGACCTACGTGAACCAGCAAATTGGTGAGATCGAACTTCCCGCTGGGCAAGTCCGGGTCACTCTGAAACCCGCCTCACGTCCGCTGCCTGCTCTGGCGGATGTCAAAGGTGTCGTACTGACTCCGCGATAGGTCATCAAAAGCAGATGTCACGGTCCCCTGGTGGAAACCGTGACATTTGCAAAAGTCGGCGTCACATAATCATTCAGGCAGGGCTGGAAGCCAGGAACAGAGGTACATCGCTCGTGGAACAGTCGATTCCACCAGCAGCTTCCAGGGATCGATTGATGGCTTGGCGTGCATGCTACCGCCCATCAACTGTTCCAGGACTGATGTTTCTGTCCGGTAGTAAACGACGCGTGCCTTTTCCAGGCCGAGTTTTGCCTGCAGGGCCTTCAGTGCATCTTCCTCATAACCAATTTCGTCGACCAGTTTCTTTTCCTTGGCGTCGTCGGCGGTATAGATCTGACCAGTTGCCAGCGCCTTGACCGCATCGGCATCGAGTGGCTCGCGATTGTCATCAATCACTTTGATGAATTTCTGGAACGACTGATCCAGGATGTTTTCCCACAGCTTTCGCTCGTTGTCCGTCATCGGACGGAACGGGTTGAGGGCGTCCTTGAATTCGCCGGTCTTCAGAGGATCCGAGGCGACGCCAATCTTGTCAGCCAGTTTGCTGGCATCATAGCGAGGGATGATGACGCCGATCGAACCGGTCCATGTGGTTGGTTCGGCATAGATCTTCCCCTCGGGCCCGGCACCCATGGCAATGTAGTATCCGCCTGAGGCGGCCATTCGCTTCATCTGGACATAAATCGGTTTTTGCTTTTCGCCGAGTTGCTTCAATCGGTGGTAAATCTCATGGCTGTCGGCGACGAGGCCACCGGGGCTGTCAACGACCAGCAGGACACCCTTCACGTGGTCATCCTTGCCCGCGTGCTCGATCTGACGAATCAGCCGCTCGGTGAAGGGGGGCATGATGGTCCCATCGACGGTCAGGACGACGATCTTGTCTTTGGCATGTTCGTCACCTGAATGGAACCGCTCGGTCGGCCCTTCGGTCTT
The DNA here is from genome assembly GCA_903911795.1 of uncultured Schlesneria sp. GTDB lineage: Bacteria > Planctomycetota > Planctomycetia > Planctomycetales > Planctomycetaceae > Schlesneria. The sequence continues at coordinate 1,842 of CAIWEX010000537.1, read as the reverse complement.
GGCAAAGTATTCGTGGTACGAACTGTACATGCTGACATTGCACAGGACGGAAAACCCGAGTCCTGCCAGTAAGAGTCGAGTCATCCAGCTTCGCCAGAAACTGGGGCTGGAATGAACGACAACGGTTTGGGGCGCTGGTGCAGGTGGCTGTGAAGGGGAAGAGGGAGTAAACACTTTGCCGTCACTCATGTCTTTATGTTCCAATGGTGTTCGATAAATGAGACGATTCGCTGACGATCAGCAGAGGCATGTCCGCCCATGGCTGAAAGCCCCATGTTTCAGGAATTCCAGCGTAGTCTGAGACGGGGCAAACGTCCAGACGGTTCTGAGAATAGACCATGGCAAGCGGCTTTTTCAATGTAGGGTGGGACCAGCTCGCTTCGAGCGCCGGCCCACCATCAGGGAACGTCGAGAATTGATGGTGGGCCTGCGCGGCGAAGCGCCACTGGTCCCACCCTACATCCTGACCAGCGTAAAATGTCCCGGATTGTTTGCAACGACGACACGTTGTAGCATCCCCCTCGAATTGATCGAGTTTGTGGACGGACTGATCTGTGTGGCAGCTGACGGGCTTTGAAACATGTGGCAGCATTTCGAGATCCAAGGGACGGGGAGTTATCTGCCCGGAGCCGGAGTGTCTGCAGCCGAAATTGAAGAGCGAGGTCGATTGCCCGACGGGTGGATTGCCCAGCACACGCAGGTTTCAAATCGTTACGAATGTGCTCGTCCCGAAACACTGGCGACCATGGCTCGCCAGGCCATTCAACGGGCCATGGATGATGCGAACGTCACATGGAAAGAGATTGATCTGTTGATTGACTGCAGCACATCGCGGCATCAACCGATCCCCTGCAATGGGGCGATCCTTCAATCCCTATTTCTGCCGGAGTCCGATGGCGTTCCCGTCATGGATATCCATGGAACATGCCTTGGGTTCATGCTGGCTTTGAATGTTGTCAATGCTCTATTTGGAACAGGAGCCTATCAGCGAGTCTTGCTGGTTGCTTCTGAAGCGACTCTGGCCGCAGCGAACTGGAATGAACCCGAAAGTTCGACGCTACTCAGTGATGGTGCCGCTGCGCTGGTGCTGCAGAAGCGGGAACCAACACCAACATTCTACTTCCGGCATGTAACATACTCGAAACATATTTCTGAGTGCCAGGTCTTGGGGGGAGGTCATTCGATTCCTGCATTTGAGTACACCGTAGCGAGGGATGATTCATTCCGCTTTCACATGGAAGGTCCGCGACTATTCCGCACAGCTTTGCGTCACCTTCCACCACTCGTGGAACAGTTGATAAATGAGAGCCAGACCCCGCGCGATGCGATACTGTTTGTACCCCACCAGGCGTCGCCCCACGCCGTAGAAGCCGTGCGACGTCGATTGAAGGTTTCGCCCGAAAACTTTATCAATCGAGCTGCGGTCCTCGGCAACATGGCGTCGGCCAGTATTCCTGTTGTTTTCGACCAGTTGCGACGTGACTGCCTGTTGCGCACTGGTCAGCCGGCGATGTTTCTCGGGACATCGGCCGGATTTTCTCAGGCAGGACTGCTCTTCACACCATGAGTACATCTCTTCAATCTGTTCGGTTTCTGACATCGGGCTGGTGTTCGCAATTTGCGTGGCTGGTGGGGGCACGTTCCTGGAAGTGGATTCGCTTTTACGCAGTCTTCATTTATTTCGAGCATCCCGTTCACGGCGGTTGCCTGATCGACACTGCATACAGTGACGAATTCTTCAAGGCGACTCGTTGGCTACCGGAACGCGTTTATCGCTGGCTGACTTCGGTCTGCCTGGAAGCGTCGCGCGACGCTCGTGCGACGCTTCAGGCATGGGGGATT
>CAIWEX010000536.1 GCA_903911795.1 uncultured Schlesneria sp. | reverse complement strand
CTGGGGTCACAGTGGTACCCAGCGGGATAGATGCGATGGGGAATGAAATAGCCGATCATTCCGTACTGCATTCCCTCTTCACAGTCGCGGTCCAGATTCTGGAGGATCACCTTTCGGACCGCGTCCATCGAAGCTCGTCGTTCCGTAGAAAGCTCGGATAGGTATGCTTCAACCGTTGTTGCTTTGCTCTGCATGGATTTGGCTTTGCAAGGTTCGAGCGTGATTTCAGGGTTTTTCGGCGAGCAATTCTTCGATTCTGTTTCTCAGGAATTCTTCGCCTTTGGCCCCCTCCCAGTTCAACTCGCCGTACCACCAGTTTCGAACTCGACCTTTTCTGTCGATCAGGTAAACACTGGGCCACATGTTGTTGCCCCAGGCCTTCCAGTTTTCTGAGGCACCATCCATGATCACTGGGTACTGAATCTTTCGTTCGACGACATTGCGCTGCAGATTATCGAGCTTTCTTTCGCTGTCGGTTTCGGGGGTTTGAATCCCGATTATCGTAACGCCTGACTTTGCAAACTTCTCTTGCCATCCCTGGTAGTGAGGAAGGTTGCGAATGCAGTTGATGCAACCGAATGCCCAGAAGTGGACAATCACGACCTTGCCGCGCAACTGCTGCAATGTGATCGGTTCCGAATTGATCCAGGCGGTGACGCCACGTAACTCGGGGGCAACACAGCCGACTTGAACAATCTTTCCCAGGTCAAATGCAGTTCCCAGCATACTGCTGAAATCCGTTTGCTGACGCGCTGTCAGAACCTCTGAAAAGCGTTTCGCGTCGGCCTTGCGCAACTTCGCTCGTGCTTGTTCCTGGTTCGTGACTGATTGCCCTGCGATCTCCTTTTCGGACGCTTCCCGTTCTTTTGTTGCGTCAGCAAGGGCTGTTCGTAACCGAGCCACCTGCTCGGTGGAGAGTTTCAGCTTGTCGACCACTTCAGGCGAAACCAGGGCTTTCCATCCACGCGCCTGCAAAACAATCTGTTGGACGCGATCCAGTTGTGACTGGGTCAATTCCTTCTTCAAGCCTTGTAGGAGTCTGGTATGGAGTGAATCGAGTTGTGCGGCGCACTTGCTGACGGGGATATCGCGCAATTGCCAGAATGTCTCGTCGACATCCGCAATGGCGGCGTGGACCGCTTCGATCTGCTTCGGCTTGAGTCCCAACTCGGCATGGATCGACGGATCGCGTGCGATGGCGAGTGTCAGGTAGGGAACCGCCGGAATTTCTGCAGGGAGTTCCTCAGGCGCGGTGGATGCTGCCTTCGTTGTGGACTTACCCATTGTTTTGGGAGCGGCAGCAAGCAGCGAACCTGCAATGCCAATGAACCCGAGACAAACAAGCATGATCAACGGGAAGGTGTGGCGCACGCGACGGAGATTGACCTGTGCCATCTCACATTGCGAAGCCAATCGAATGACGGGTTTCGTTGACTGCATCTGTCATCTCCAGAAAGGGTGGCAGATTGTATCATCTCATCCAAAACGACTGCCTGGAAAACTGTGGTCACGTACAGAATCTGACGTACTACCAACAAAAACAGCCACGCTTGAAGAAGCGTGGCTGCAATATTGTCACCGTTTCAAAAGTCGCGTCTGATTCACGCTAATTGTGTCCGTGAGTCATTCGATTCGTGCCACCAATCTTTACCTGGAAGATGGGTGTCGTCACCATCTGTAGCACGTCACCCGCGTCGGGGGGCGAAGCGGCGGCCGCCGCTTCGTCTGCCAATTGATCCTGACCTTCATGCCGGTAGCAATTGCTCAGCGCCATGAAGGCTCTTTGATTAAAGGGTTTGGGAAACATCTGTGCCGCAACATGAAGCGGTTGAATGGCTTCAGCGTATTTTTCCTGAGCCTGCAGGGCTTCGCCGCGAAACAGTTGAGCGATTGGCTCAAACGGCCCGGCATCCTGAACGTGATTCAATTCATCGATCGCATAGAGCGGCATGTTCAGTTCCAGATATCCTTCGGCGGCTGCAAGTCGTCGAACGATCATCTGGGGATTGAATGGCGCGTTTTCCGTTTCCTCTTGGTTGCTTCTCATGGCAGCCTCCCTCCCGCTGGGTGTGAAGACTCAAACTGGTGTTTCGAGCAAGTTCCCTGCCGTGTACGTGAGATTTAGTACGCACGCCCCGTGCCGAATCGCATACAAATCGCAAGAACATTCCTCAGCATTAACCGTAGCAGTGAGTTATGACACGTCAAGCTGTCGGAGGTTCACGTGGTAGAAATGTCAGTTTGACAATAGTCCGGGCGAAAATGACGACGGTATTGGCAGTCCGGTCGAATCGAGGCTTCTCTGAAGTGTTCCTGTCAAGGTGCCGATCTGTTGGCTAAATCAGACTTTGCGCAAACGAATTCGACGTAATTCGTCGTATGTCGTGGGTCATCGTCCATTTGAGTCCATTTTTCCAAGCGGTGCCTGACGTCCAGTTCACCAGAACGATCTTTAAACCTTCGAAACCAACCCAATTTCATGTGGCTATTGATTGCCGGCTGCCTCGGTTCTGCATTTGTCACGTCGCTGCTGGCGACGTTTGTGATGCGCTGGCTCGCCCCAAGAATCGGGTTGATCGATAAGCCCGCTGCTCGAAAAGTCCATCTGGTCCCAACCGCACTTGGTGGAGGAATCGGGATCTGGTGTGGTGTCGTTCTGCCGCTGGTTGCAGCTCAGATCCTAGTCTGGTCATGGCAACAGAATCCCCCGGAATGGCTCCCTGAGGAATTGTCTCGACATCTGGCAGGGGCGCTGTATCGGTCGCGCGAACTCTGGGGAATTGTTGCTGCTGCCACGCTGCTGGCACTGACCGGGTTGGCTGATGACTTTCGTCCCTTATCCTGGAAACTGCGTCTGGTATTGCAGTTCGGAGTTTCGATCGCAATTGTCGCAAGCGGTGTCCGGGCCACCGTGTTCGTAAATAATCCGTGGCCGGGTGCGATCTTGTCGGTGCTGTGGTTTGTGGTCCTGGTGAATTCCTTCAATTTCCTGGACAACATGGATGGTCTGTCAGGAGGGATTGGCCTGATCGTCAGTCTGATCTTCAGTGTGATGATGCTGACCAAGCCGGGAGACCCTCATTGGTTCGTCGGCGGCTTTTTCATGATCCTGGCGGGTTCGTTGCTGGGGTTCCTCGTTCACAACTGGTCGCCAGCCCGCATCTTTATGGGTGACGCGGGAAGCTACTTTCTGGGGTTCAGCGTTGCGTCGATGACTCTGCTGGGAACTTTTTACTCACATACGACAGATTCCAATCGACACGTGGTCTTCGCGCCACTTTGTGTGATGGCTGTTCCTCTCTATGACATTTGTTCTGTCGTGCTGATCCGGTTGTGGGAAGGTCGCAGTCCCTTCCAGCCGGACAAACGTCACTTTTCACATCGGCTCGTGGCCCTCGGGTTGACCAAGGTTCAGGCAGTCTTAACCGTCCACCTGACCACCTTGACGACGGGCCTGTTGGGCCTCACCCTTTACGCCGTCTCGACTTGGTCGGCAGCACTTGTGATCGTTGCTACCGTCGGTTGCATACTGCTGCTGATTGCGATTCTGGAAGCGGCACCACGCGAGGCAAGTTAGTTTTTCATCGTGCACTCCCCTGCCCCTCGTGAGGATGGGAAGTCCCGAATTCATTGATGTGAGTCGTGCGATGAGTAATCCTGAATCCTCCGTTCGCCGAACCCGTCAGCGGGAGATGGATACCGGCGCAGCAGTCGATGGTCAGCAGATCTTTGCCGTTGTCATGGCGGGAATCGCCGCAGCCTTGATCTTCTCGCGATTTTTTCTCCCTGCTGAATCGGCAGCACAGGGAGACACCCTGTGGATCGTTGCTGCGTGGATGATTTTTGGGGCGATCGCCGGTCTGGGAAGTTCGTTCGGCTGGCTCCCTTCCCTGCGAATGGGCCCGATGGATTTTGCCGTCGCAGGCTGGATGGGAGGGCAAATCGTTGCGTCGATCGTTGTCGTATTCAACGGCGGTGATAAGCGATCAGCGACCAATCTGGCATGGGAATGGGTTGGTTTATTGATTGTCTGGCTGGTGGTCAGACACGGGATGGTGGATCGATCGATCCGTCAGGCGATCTTGCGAGCCTTAATTCTGACGGGAGGATTGCTGGCTGGATTTGGCCTGTACCAGCACTATGTTTCGCATCCCCAGATGGTTGCTGAGTACTCGCCGCTGTTCGACAAATTGCATATGGCAACAGGTTCGGAACTGGTTGCGGTCAAGCAAAGACTAACGCGCGACGGGATTCCGACAGAAGGATCTGCCGCAATCCTGTTTGAAAAGCGGCTGCGAGACAGCCGTGAACCGCTGGCACTGTTCGCTTTGGCGAACACATTCGGAGGTTTTCTGGCGGTCACGCTGGTCCTGTTACTTGGTGAAGTACTGGTAACGTGGCAGCGCGGTGGTCGATGGAAAGTGATCCTTCCGCTCGTCCTGATGGCGGGAGTCATTGGTTGGTGTTTGTTGCTGACGAAGAGTCGCACAGCCTGCATCGGTGCTCTCTGCGGGGTTCTGGTCTTGCTGGCACCCTGGATACGACTAAGCGGCCGATTGCGGCGATTTCTTCTGCCGATCGGTTTCGCGATGGTCGCCGCGATTGCAGTTGTCGGGTTGTTGCTGGCGATCGGGAGTCTGGATCATCAGGTCTTGTCGGAAGCTCCCAAATCACTTTCGTACCGCATTCAATACTGGCGGGCGACCAGCCGCATGATTGCCGCTCATCCGTGGATCGGTGTGGGACCGGGGAACTTTCGGCAGTCCTATCTGCAATACAAATTGCCGGAAGCGAGTGAGGAAATCGCTGATCCGCACAACATGTTCTTCGAGATGGCCGCGACCGGAGGAATTTTTTCGCTGGGGGGGCTCTTGATCCTGCTGGGACTGGGGCTGATGCTTGGTCGAGCGAATCCGCAATCACCGTCCGAAGGTGATGGGACAGTTGGGGCACCGCAAGATTACTCGACAGTCGTCTTCTGGCTGGCAGGCGCCGGCCCGGCTCTTGCCTTCTTTGGCCAGTTATTCTGGTGGGGCGAATGGGAAGATCGGCTTTTCATACTTTCGCTCGTCTGGAGCACTCTGGCCGGACTGTTGGCGGTCTGTTGGCCCCGACCCACAAAATCGCCTACCGCTGTGAATTTCGATCAATCTGACATCGTCCGTGCTGCAGCAGTGGTGTTGGTTGTCCATCTTATGGGAGCTGGCGGGATTTCGATGCCTGCGATGACGCAAGTTCTGTTGCTGTTGCTGGCCTGGGGGGGCGGTCGAGTGGCCTCTGAAGCAACGACAACCGCGAGCGTCGCCCGGTTACGTGTGGGAACTCGAATCGTCGGGGGAGCACTCGCAATCACCAGCGCAGCACTACTGGTCGGTGTCAGCGTGACAGCTTTGAATCCGGTGACGCAGTGTCGACACCTGATGGCAAAAGGAGTCGAGCGGAGCATGTCGCGACTTACCCAGAAAGGTGACGAATCAGAGCGGTATTTCCGCCTGGCAGCAGTGGCGGATCCCTGGTCGACCGATCCGTGGCGCAATCTGTTTGAACAGGCGGCATCCGAGGGAATTCGGTCAAACGAATTATTTGAGTCTGCCGTAAAGCATTTGTACGAAGTGATGCGTCGTGATCCTCAAAATTTCTGGGGGCCTCGCACGCTGGGGAGATTCTGTTTTCAGCGGTGGCAAGTTTCGCATCAGGCTGCTGACTGTGATCAGGCATTGACCTGGCTGCGGCGAGCGTTGGAGCTTTACCCGACGAATTCGGAAATCCAGGGGGAACTGGCCATCGCACTGGTCTCTGCAGGAGATCGATCTGCGGCGCGTCTTGCTGCTCGAGGAGCATTGGCACAAGATGCAATTTATCAAAAGCAGGGGCATGTGGACCGCTATCTCTCTCCAGAACTGCGAGAGTTGATTACGCCGCTCGCACAGGCGGAGACAAAGTAATCGCAGAACCGCAATTTTCTCAGAGACGAAACCTGGAAACATCACCTGTCACGCATGAATGTCGACGTCGTCTTCCGTAAAATCTTTCTGTGTGGATATCCCACGTAAATCATCATTGGCGAGCGGTCAGTTTTTTCGTTCGCATGAATCTGGCGAGGACTTTTTGATGAAACCTGCACAACTGGTGCTGATTCTTACGGTCGTCATCGTGGCGCTGACCATGACGGTCTGGTTCGGTCGTGACCAGGGACGGATTGACATTGTCGACTCCAAACCGAAAACACCCGAGGTGGCAACATCCGAACTGCCGATTCCCGAATCCGGTCCGTTCGGTAAGGCGGTTGCCGAAGAGTTGACCTACAACTTCGGTTCCGTCGAAAAGGGAGATCAAGGGTCGCACGTCTTTGTGATCAAGAACGAAGGCGAGGGACCTCTGCGAGTGAAGACGGGGACAACGTCGTGCGGTCAATGTACATTCGCCAAGACGGGTGAAGATGAAATCCCGCCGGGGAAGTCTGCTGAAGTGACCATCAACTGGACCATCAAGATCCCGAACGGAAAATTCCGTCAGACGGCCGAAGTTTTTACGACAGATCCAAGCAATAAGAAATTAGTTCTCGCGATCGAAGGCTACGTTGACAGTCCCATGCATCTGGTCCCTGAAGGGACATGGAATCTGTTTGATATGAGCGAAACGGAACCGACCGTTACGGACGGCCTGCTTTACTCGACGCAGTTTGATGAGATCCCGATCCTTCGTTTTGAAAGCTCGAATCCGACAATTCAAGTCACCTGGGAACCGGCTGCCGAGGCGATTCTCAAAGAAAAGATGGCGAAAGCCGGGTACAAGATCAAAGTCGTGATTCCACCCGGTACCGCTCTAGGACCAGTTCGCGAAAACGTCAAGCTGTTTACAGGGGTTCGGAAAGAAACTGTCCTCGAGTTCGATCTTGCCGGGAAACGGCCTGGTTCCGTCGAGATCAAGGGACATGGCTGGAATTCAGAAAACAACCTCGTGCTGCTGGGCGACGTCGTTGCCTCGGCCGGTGCAAAATCAAAACTGAAGATGTACGTACGAAACTTCGACGGGAATCTTGAGGTTCAGCAGGTCGATGCCGAAAAGGCTCGAGTCAAAGTTCACGTCGGGTCGAGTGGAAAGACTTTTGGAAAGTCGAAGGTTTACGAGGTCGACGTCGAGGTTCCGCCCGGTCCTGCCGAACGGCGGCGTGGTAAAGATGCTGTTCCGATTGTTCTGAAGCTCAACCACCCCACTGTCACGGAATTCAAACTGTTTGCCGATTTTCATGCGAAGTGACTGTCCTTGTGAACAGCCTGCTCAGAAACGGGGCTTGACGGGTCGCTGACAGATTCGTTAGCACATCGTCTTGTCGTTCAATTCGGTTACAGTTCGGCGTGTTGAGCGAGATCCGAAACTACCCACGGGCCATGTTGGGGAAGCTGTCTTGTTTTTGATTTTCCAGGAGGGGCCGTGAAGAATTCGTCAGGCGTTGTGGATTGGATCAAGCCACAACTGATGGCCATCGGGCTGGTTTTCGTAGTCGGGATCGCTGGATGCCCTGGGAAATCGACGGTTGAGCCCAAGCAGACAGGGCCGACTCCCAACGATGCCCAGACAAAACAAGACCCCGGGGTTGAGACGCCGAAATCCGTTCCGACGACCACCGTCGCCAAACTGGGCCCTCCGCTGGCCGACTGGAAAACGCCCGCTGCGGCCTTCCTGTTGACAGGTGAACAGCATGGTTACTTTGAACCGTGTGGATGTTCCCTTCATCAATTGGGGGGCATGGCACGACGCGGCGATCTGGCTCGGATGCTGTCTCAGGAACGCAAGTGGCCGCTCTCCGGGTTTGATGTCGGCGGAACGCTGAAACGCAATCGTCGTCAGGATGCCATCAAGTTTCTGATGATGCTTGATGCTCTGAAACACCTCAATTACGCCGCAGTCACAACGGGCCTGGAAGAACTGAAACTGGGCGCCGATTTTCTGCTGCAGCAAATGCCTGGTGACCCTGAAGATCGCAAGAAAGGTGTTGCCCTGCTGGGGGCTAACGTCGTCCTGTTTGACCAGCCAGATCTCGGCTGGCCGATGGCATCGCGAATCGTTCAGGTCGGCGACGTCAAGGTCGGCGTCACGGCAGTCATTGGTGCCAGTTTGCGAGATCAGGTGGCTCCAGCGGGGGCCGCCACGAATATCTCCATTCAAGATCCTGCTACCGTACTCCCTGCGGTAATTGATTCAATGCAGGCAGAAAAGCCCGCGTTCCTGGTTCTGCTCTGCCATGGCAACGAAGCCGAAGCAAAACAGCTTGCGGAAAAATTTCCCCAGTTCCAGATCATCCTGGCTGCAGGTGGACTTGAAGAACCCGATGCCAAACCTGTTGTCGTCGGGAAAACTTGGATTCTGAACGCGGGGCATAAGGGAAAGCGTGTTGGCGTGCTGGGGTATTACCCGGACAACGCTGCCGAACCGTTCAAGTTCGATCTCGTCGAACTCGATGACACGCGGTTCCAGAATGACAAGCACATGCGGGATCTGATGCGAAACTACCAGCAGCAGATTCAGGACGAAGGCTTAGCGACCTCAGACGAACTACTGCTACGACACCCTTCGGGACTGTCGTTTACCGGAGCCGCAAAGTGCGCAGAATGTCATAAGAAGGCCTTTGACATCTGGAAAGACTCGAAGCATGCGGAGGGATTGTCCAGCCTGAAGACGGGACATCCCGGTCAGGAAAAGGACTGGATCGTGCGAATCCACGACCCGGAATGCTTGTCATGCCATGTGACAGGCTGGGAACCGCAACAGATGCTGCGATTCGAGTCTGGATATTTCAACGAAGAGAAAACTCCGCACCTGATCGGTCAGCAATGCGAAAACTGCCACGGCCCCGGCAGCAAGCACGTTGCCCTGGAAGAAAGCCTGAAAGCCAAGGCTGCCGATCTCGTGATGGCCGATGTGACCGCTGCGAGAAACAGCGTTAAGCGAACACTGGAACAGGCTCGTCGCGAAATGTGCATTCAATGCCACGACTCAGACAACAGCCCGAAATTCAAGCCCGATGCATTTATGGAGTACTGGGAGCAGATTGCTCATCCGGGCAAGGATTGATTTGTTGGTCGATTATGGTCGTGTTCCTGTTTCGCGGCAGAAACTCAATGGGTGGTGATGGCACTGGCAGCAGCTTTGGACTACTCCAGTCATTGATCGAAGACAATTGAAAACTCAGGACGATGATCATGACCACGAAGAACGCGAAGAGCACGAAGGAAAGAAGGTGGAAACTGACAGAAAGTGGTCGCTTCTCTTCGTGACCTTCGCGTCCTTCGTGGTGGAAAATTGAATTGAATCTAAGGCGCCCGAAGGAACTGACAAGCTTGACGCGCAGTCGCTGAGCAGCAGTGAAACTCAGGGCTGCCAGTGTTCTCTTGTTTTCAGATTAGACAATTTTCTGCCTGTATTCCGATCCTAAGTTGCCAGCCCGCTGCTCCAGTCATTGATCGAAGATAGTTGAAAACTCAGGACGATGATCATGACCACGAAGGGCGCGAAGAGCACGAAGGAAAGAAGGTAAAAGTGACAGGACGTTTTTTTCTTCGTGACCTTCGTGACACAAACGTTTGATTTCTTTGCTTGGCGCGAAGATTTTGGACCGCAGATTTGCTGAGTGTTTCGGTGTTTGAACTCATCGCGACCTTGATTGCCGTATGTCCCAGATGAGGTCACGTTCCGTCACCCGATCAGAAAGGCGACACAACCCCATTCGGGGTAGGATGTGGTCGATTCAGCAGACCCAGGGTAGCCGCAGGAGGCGGCAACCCCGGGCTATAAGACTCAACTCCTTTGGAGTAGCTGACAGACGGATTTCGTTCACAGCATTTCCGCAGGTCAAACGTTTTGAATAGCCTTACTCATGTCCAGCTTATCTGCTCCAACGAACCGGCCGTCTCATAGGAGCCGTCTTCTACTCCAACGGAGTTACGTCTTATAGCCCAGAGTTTCGAGCAAAGCTCGCTACCCTGGGTGCGTGCCATACGACGGTCTTCTACCCCAAACGGGGTTGCGTCACCTCTATTACGCGTTGAATGACCGATGGAGTTGCAGTTCCACAAGCGTGAAACCGGCACGCAGTTTCACGACGAGTGGGTTGCGGGCGAAGCCAACGCTGTGTCCTTCGTGGTGGTCAAGAAATGGAATCTGAGAAGCTCGAATGATCTGACAAGCGTGACTCGAATTCATTCGTTCGATGCAGTTGCTTCGAAGAATCATCGACGCTGAAACTTCAAAATCACGGGTGCCCGGGGACGCAAGGCCATATGAACGAGCATTCCCGGGTCTTGTGTCGGGTTCTTCAAGGTGATGTCACACTTCTGGAGAACGGTCGCAGCGATCAGGATCATTTCTGTCATTGCGAATGACTGACCGATGCAGACACGTGGTCCCATTCCAAACGGAAAATAGGCCCCCGCGGGAATCTGGTCGACTGCGGGTGGCAGGAAGCGTTCAGGATCAAACCGTTCGGGATCGGGGAACCAGCGCGAGTCGCGGTGCGTGGCAAACGACGATAGGCCGACCAGAGCGCCGCGGGGAATGTCATAGCCGCCGATCGTTGTGGACTCCGTCGCCTGCCGCAGAAATACTCCGATTGCGGGTGGGTACAATCGCAGGGTCTCTTTGATGGTTGCTTCCAGATATTTCAGGCGTGGGACATCGGTGATTGTGGGAAGATTCTCCGTCAATACGTCGTCAATTTCCGCCCGACAGCGGGACGCGACTTCAGGAAAGCGGGCGATGTTGTACCAGACCCAATCCAGCGCCGCGGCCGTGGTGTCATGACCTGCCAGCATCAGTGTCATCGCTTCGTTGCGGACTTGCCTGTCATTCAGCTTGCCGCCGTCGCCCTCCTCGTCAACCGCTGCGAGCAGCATTGATAACAAGTCGCCGTGATCAACCCCTTCGCTGCGTCGTTCACGAATGATGCCCCAGACGAAGTCGTCGAGCGTTTTCATTGCCGCCCGCTTCTTGCGGTAGAATTCTGTCGGCCACCAGTCGGGAAGGCGGATGGCCGCCTGCATTTCGTGGAAGCCGACTTCAGACAACACCGCCACAGCATTGGCGATTCGTTCCGTCGCTTCGCTCGCGTCAACATCGAACAAGACCTTACAGATGACCTCTAACGTCAGGCCGGTCATTGCCGTATTCGCATCAACCTCGATCTGGCAGTCCCGTTCTATTGCCGGTGACCATGAGGCCAACAGCTTCTGGGTCGTCTCAACGATCATTCGACCGTAATCGGTGAAGCGGCGCGGCTGAAATGCGGGCTGAACCAGTCGTCGCTGGCGGACCCACTGCTCACCTTCAACGATCAGAATACTTTCGCCATTCCATTGAGCGAAAGTCTCCATCACGCGAGGAAGGCGGATGAAAGACTTGGAGCGGCTGACCAGAAGCTCCCGCACCTGGTCAGGATGGTAGAACACAAACAACTGGAACGGTCCCGTTCGGAACCAGACGGCATCTCCGTAGTCTCGTTGCAGGGACGTATAGGCCCCGAGCACGTCGGCCTTCATCCAGGCCATCGTGCGCATTCCAAACATCCAGTCCCGTGGACCTGGGGGAATTCGATTCGCCATCTCAGATCAACTTCCATCCCGGTCGATACTCGCGGCGGATGATCGCAGCCGCCTCGGGTGCATTCGGACAGCGAAGATTCTCGGCATCCCATTCGATCTTCTTACCAACGCGATACGCGACGTTGCCAAGATGGTTAGCCTCGGTCAGCCAACCGGAGTATTCGAAATTGCAGGTTGTCTGCAAATCGGTCTTACAGGCGCGAACCCACTCCGCCTGCTGGCCGGGCGATTCCGGGATGAATGGTTCCGGTCGCTTGAAGTCTTTGTACTTGTCTTCCGGGAGCAGCAGATACTTACCATAATCCGCCAGCAGCATCCCCTTGTCACCAATGAAGAGTGCCGCGCTGTCCCATTGTGGAATACCCTTTTCAGTCCAGATCTTCGGCTTGTTGACTCCCTGATACCAGGTCAGCTTGACCGGTGGCATGTCGCCCCGTGCCCCGTACTCATACGTCGCCTGCATGGATGCAGGAGCGAGATCAGGATGAGGCGGCGGGCCTGATGCTTCGACCGTCAACGGAGCCTTCAGCTTCAGAGCCCAGAATGGAAGGTCATTCCAGTGGCTTCCGAGGTCGGACATTGTGCCGCTCCCCCATTCCCACCAGCGGTACCAGCGTGGTCCCGGGAAATAGATGTCATGAAATGGACGCTCAGGTGCAGGACCGAGCCACAGATCCCAGTCGAGTCCCTTGGGAATCGGCGACGAGCCTTTGGGGCGATCCTGCGTGGAAACAAGATCGCCATGCTTCTTGGCGTCCGCTTCGGACTGCCATCCCCAGGCGCGGCTGACCCAGACATGTGCTTCTCGAACAGGGCCAATTGCTCCCGTTTGAATCAATTCCACAACGCGACGATAGTTGGAGCCGGAGTGAATCTGGATCCCCATCTGCGTGGCGACCTTCGCCTTGGCCGCCGCTTCACGAATCACGCGAGCTTCCCAGATACTGTGCGTCAGCGGCTTTTCGCAGTAGACATGCTTGCCAAGCTGAAGGGCCGCCAGAGTTGCGAACGCGTGGGTATGTTCGCAGGTGCTGACGATCACGGCGTCGAACTCATTCGGGTGGTCGAACACCTTGCGAAAGTCTACGACCGTTTTGGCTTTGGGATGGGCTGCCGCAGCCCGGTTCAGATTCCCCTCATTCACATCGCACAGAGTGACAATGTTTTCGGTCCCCGCCACGGCACCCAGGTTTGCTCCCCCGCGCCCCCCTGCTCCGATCACGGCAACATTCAGCTTTTCGACGACCCCTTTCGCTCGAAGAATGGCGGGGGCGGCAAACGTCAGGCTGCCAGCGGCCGCTGCCGTCGTCTGCAAAAAACGGCGTCGATCAAGGGTCTGTTGCGAAATCTTTCGGCTCATCGTGAATCTCCCTGGGGTTCAGAATGACTGATTCCCAAAGAGCGTAACTTGGCTGACCGATAATGGCTATCGAAGCCCAGCAGTCAGAGGTCAAATTCTCGTGCGGACCGGCAATCGTTGATGAAAACGGCTCCTTGCGTGAGGGCAAGTTGTCACGGTTTTTCACCGCGATGTCGCTGAAATTCGAAGAAGATCCTACCTGCAGGAAGGTTGTCTGGATCAGGAGAAAACTTGGTCGGTGATGGATTCCCGGGACGGGTCAATTCGATCTTCAATCGGTCACCTTCCAACTCATAGATGCCGAATTGCTTATAGTCGGGATACTTCTTGTCAAACAACGAGATTTGTTTTGATGCTTCGTCGATCGTGAAGTGCGGTTGAGCGTTCGGGAAGCCAATCTCTTGATGAAGTGTTTCAGAAACCTCACCAAATAAAAGAAATCCGCTATCGGTGTAGAGGAACAAGTTTGGAATGGTCTTTCCTGGCCGAGATCGAATGAGTTTCCATGTTCCTGTCATGTGCGCGAAGTCGCTCAACAAGGGTTTGGAATCCGGTAAGTCCGATGTGGGATTTGTGTCGATGATCCGCCGAGACTTTTTCAACTGGTTCCAGAACCGGTCGGTCGGGTACTTTTCGGGATCGAAGTTCTTGTCTCGTAGCGGCGCAATGGATGTCAATTCACGAAGGAGCGGTACGGCCTGAGTCGAATTCGGACCGATTCTTGTGAGTGCAATCAAAGTCTCGGTCAGCAGACTGTCCCATGGTTCGTGGGTCCCCGAGCCAGCAGCAAGATCTCGCAAGCCCTTCTCTTGGGTATTCCAGCGCGTCAGGAAGAATTCGAGTACATTTGGGACCGTTGACTTTGCGATCGGACCAAGCGACGTCAGGATTTCGATGATCTGCTCGGGTCTCTCGAAACTCGCGAGATGCTTTGCCAAGAGTGAGGCAAATTCCGGTGTCTGCGAAACTCGATCTGTCGTCACCACAGACTGCCACCAGGCAAACTCTCGACCTGTTCCATACCGTTGATACTGTTGCTTCAGTTCGAACTCGACTTCCTGCAAGACCACGGGCCGCAGGCCCTCAAAGTCGTCTATCGGTTTCTGCGACAAAATCCAAAATGCGGTGGCAACAGTTCCCAGGTTTCCGCCGACATTCTGGGATGTCCCACATTGTTGAACGATGGCCGCGATGAATTGCGGCGAGAGTTTCTGTAATGACAACAGAGGCTTCTTGTCAAAAAACGGCTTGAGTTCCGCGAGAAGGTCTTTTACGAAGTCGCAGTTTGCTTCCATCGCCTGAGGGTCACTCACCAGAGTCAGCAGTTCGTCGGCAATCGCATCACTCACGATCGGCCCCCGTTCTAACATCATCCGGAACACACTACGACAGGTTGATGTCTGGATCAGGCTGCTTTCTTCCATGTCATTGCTGTCTCGGAATCGCTCCAGACCTGCGATGACGCCCCGGAAGACTCGCTGCTCGTCTCCGGGGGCTACTAGCCGTGAACACGCTTCCATCGCGGCTGCCAGCTTTTCGGGCTTGCGTTCCGTTTCCAGCATCTTCAGCCATTGAGAATACAGCGTCCCATCAAACGTTGGTTCGGGTGCCGATGGTGCCAGTGGATTGAGTCTGTCTACTGTCGCCGTCGGAGGATTCTTGTCCTGCCGCGCAGGCGATGCAGTTGTCCCGCCATCGGCGGAAGAGGCTTCCTCTGTGTCCAAAACTTTGGTGCCCGCTTGAACTGGCTTCATGTCAGGTAAACCTGGGGACATTTTTCTGGGCGAACCTGCGGTGGTGGCTTTGGTCACCTGAGGTTCCTCCCAGCGCAAGTCGCTGTTCGGATCGAGAAGATCCTGAACCCTCTGGTTGATGATGACAGATCTGTTTTCCTGTCGTCGTTGTTGAGTAACCCGCAATTTGTCGACGCGCTGGCTCAGGTCATCAATTTCACGCCGTCGACGCTGTTGACGCTGATCGAAATGCCGCTCAGTCAGTTTTTCAAGCTCCCTGCGTAATGCGGGTTGATCGTCGAGTCTTGCCTCACGATACTTCCTGGCCAATTGCAATGCTTCGCGACTCAACTCAGCTTCCATGCTGTCTGCCGACAGTGTTACGTCTTGCTTTCCCGTTGATTCAGGTTTATCAAGCGTCTGGATGCTCGTCTGAATCTCCGCCAGCACCTTTGGCAAAGCGGACACCCTAAGGAGATTCGTGTGATCATCCGCTCGAATCTCGCCCTTCCCTGCCCATTTCTTTTGTAAAAGAGGGGCCAGTTCGTTTGCGTTTGCATGTTTCAGAACAATGGTCATCACGGGATCAGAAGACTTGCCGAGTTCCTGTAAATCGTTTGTCGGTAACGGCGGTGTCATTTGGTAAAGAACGTTTGGATAGACTTTGCGTGCGATCTCGACGACTTGCGGAGCAAGCTCGGCGCGGGAGAGATGGCCGCGAAGTACGACGACTTTCGGAGCCAACTCGGCGTGAGAGCGATCACTGCTGATTACGACGACTTTTTCACCGGGCAGAAAGTGTGCTTCAATGTGCTCATTCGGAAATGATTCTGCGAAAATCTCGCGCAAACCATGTGGATCTTTTCCGATGGGCTCAAGGTGTTCTATGACGGTTGATGTGGAATCCGGTGCGCTCCTGACGGTCATCTGATTCAGCACATTCGACGCCATCGATCGAGTCACGTCGAGTATCTGCTGGACGTGAATTCCGAGCTTGATAGTCCCTCGCAGAATCACCGTATCTCGAACAACGTGAATTTCTATCGTTTCGGAAGGAAATAACTGTCTGACCGTTGAATCAACAACCGATTGTACGGCCTGGTCTTTTCTTTTCAGAGCCTCTGCCCGAGTTCCCAGTTGTGATCGTCGAATCGGCATGTCGCGGTTCATGGGCTCCATCGTCCACATTCGATCGGGGGAAGCGCCCTGATATTCCTTGATATCTCGACAGAACATTGCGTCGAGTGGGGCTTCACCCAGCTTGGATAAGTGGAAATTCGTGGAATGGACGTAGGCGCAAGCATCGACGCTACGATCGAGTACAGGCATCAGAACTGAAACGCTCGTCGCAACGGTATCCATTGCCTTCGTCATCTCTTCAACGCCATTAAAGACCTGTCGTTCTTCAAGCCTGAGCGATCGAAGTAACAAATAGGCGAGTGATGACGGGTTGCGATCGGGCCTGGCTTCGTACCAACGGCCCCTATCGCTCTTCAAGACGTACGTTGGCCCAGTCGCCTTCAGTGTGGCGGCCATGTCGCGCACCTGCTTCAGTCTCGCAAATGCGAGACTGCGATGACGGGAAGGCCCTCCGCCAAACTCCCCGTCCGCGGCACGTCGGCAGAGCGTCAATTCCTCATCCCACGCCTTTAGCAGGACATGCGGAGTACATTTCGCGGGATGCTCTCCAAGCATGATTTCCGACCCCGTGTGTTTTACTCGCAGCAGTCCGATGATCTCATCGACAACTTTCTCACCGTCTTTAAATCGCTCTTCGTCAAGACACTTGTCAAACTCGGCTTCGAGTTGTACGACCGATTTCGGGTAATCGAAGGTGGTGTCGATAATTCGACCGACGTCACCGTTGATTTCGAATCGAATCAAATGTTTCCATAAGTCAGTCTGTTCTGTCGGAGTCAATTCCTTGAGTTCGCTCTTAGGCAACGCAACGGGAGGCTCGGAAATCGGTTTGTCTTGTGAAGACGTTATCGCCCTACCCTTGGTGGGAGCATCGATCACAATTCGGTTGTCTACGCCAACGATTCCGTGAATTTTGGAGACAGCTTCTATCGCCTTACTTTTGATTTTGAGGTCGGCCACAGTTCCCGTAAGAACAACTAAATCAATAAAACAATTTATTTTAACAAATTTATAATGAGTTGTTGTATAAATTAGACAACCTCACTATAAAATTTTTCATATAT
>CAIWEX010000535.1 GCA_903911795.1 uncultured Schlesneria sp. | reverse complement strand
TGTCTGTATTTCTGTTTGATAGGAAGTGCAGATTTCAATTCAGCGGTCGGCGGTGACGAACTTCCGTCTGCAACGGAACTGCGTGCATTGATTCTTGAACCATTACGTAGTTTGAGTTTTGGTTCATTAACGCTTCGGACCACCAATCACGTAATGCACCGAAGCGTCACCAGGCGGCTAATGTTCAAAGATGACTGCATTCGCGTTGACACCTATGGATTAGCGGAAGTCACAGTCGTTAGTGATCGAGCGGGAAACAAAAAACCATACGAGGTTGACCCGTCGACAACGTTTGTTGAAAGACAGGCGATCTGTGGTGATGAGTATGTCAATTACAACCCGGCGAAAAGTGTAGATGGTTCCAAGTTTTCTGTCGGCGTGAAGAAAATGTCGGATCCGGCGACTGTTGATCGCGTACGTGGTTTCTTTTTTGATCCCAGGTACATTGGCGTCACGCCAAACTTGATTGGCCACCTGAGGCTGGACTCGTTGTCAAACTCCCTTTATGAGACCGTTGCCGTCGAAGCGACCGTCAGTAAGGTGATGATTGAGGAACAGGAGGTCGTCCTTCTCAGTCAAACGCGAGATCGTGGTCAAATTATTCGCCATTGGATTACCGACAATCCGAATCATTCTGTCATCATGGCCGAAGTGAGGAGCGGTGCGGGGCCGAATCGTAGCGGTACCCGATTGAAATTCACGAATAAGCAGTTTTCTACCCCCGGGAAAGATGTTTCATTTCCGATACAGATTGAAGAGTTCCTCACTGAAATTGATGGAGTGGAGAAACTGTGGTCTGTTCATGAAGTGGAAGAAATTGACTTCTTGACGCCCGTTGATGATCGGGTATTTACCGTTCTGGGGATGGAGCCGACCGAGGGGACACATGTTTACACACAACCACCGCAGTTGCACCCGTTGCAAGAAATTCGCGATGGGCAAATCGTTCCTGCAACACGCATCGATTCGGAGCCCAAGTTGCCAAGTTCGATTTCGATAAGGGCGTGGTTGCTTGCCATTAACATCGTGGCTGTCATCATCTGCTTTGGTGTCGCGCGCTCAATGAATCGCCGATCGGCGGAATGAAAAGCACCCGAGACAGTGACTGACGTTCGCAGGGTGGCCTCAGTTACTGCTCGGCTGTCAAGGTTACGAAGTCACAAGAAGTTTTCAAAACGCTGGGGGCTGTACCAAACGTTCTGTCACGTCAACTGCCCTATGTCACACTCCTCTCCTGTTATTCATCCGCAATGTGGCGAGGGGTTAGTGCACCAGATCGACGCTCGCATGAAGCGATTGCTGTGGTTTGTATGCAGCGACATGCTTAATTGGAATTCATCGCCTTGTATCACAGACTTGCGGCGCTGCCAGAGCCGAAATGCGCCCACAGATTCTGGTGAGGAGGCGGAATGTGCAAAATCGCCCGTGGCTCCGAACTTCGGGGGCCCAAACACGTCTTTTGCAGTGTCGCGGATCTTCGCCGAGAATTGCAAACCGGTCGTTCGTCTGAAACAATCCCGCCTCGACGGTTTCGACGGCGATGTAAATCATTGAATCACGAAAGACAGAGATGGCCAACGAAAAGGTAAGAATTGCGATCATCGGGGCGGGGCTGGTATCAGACTTTCACCACGTGCCTGGAATCAAGCTGGACCCGCGCTGCGACTTGGCAGCGGTTTGCGATCCGAATGAGCAACTACTGGATCAGCGGAAGAAGGAATGGGGACCAGCGAAATACACGACGAAGTACGAGGAAATTGCCGCTGATCGTGATATCGATGCCGTCATCATTGCGACTCCCAATTTCACACACCGCGACATTGCCCTCGCATGTATCGAAGGGGGGCAGCATGTGATGTGTGAAAAGCCGCTGGGAGTCAGCTACGAAGAAGCCGCGGAAATGTATCAGGCCGCCAAGGCCAAAGGTGTACGCCATATGACCGCGTTTACCTACCGATTTGCCCCTTCCATGAAGTACCTGAGTCATTTGCTGAAATCAGGGGCACTTGGTGAGCCGCGACATTTCCGCAGCCAGCGATTTCTGGATCTGCCGGAAACCAGTTGGGGCTGGCGACAATACAAAAAACTCGCCGGGGCAGGTGACCTGTACGATATGACCATCCACCGCATTGACTTCGCCCAGGATCTGATGGGGCCGATTCAAAGTGTCTGTGGAGCCGTTAAGACGTTTGTTCCTCGCGATAAGACCGTCGACGGTAAGCCCTGTGCGCCGTCAGAGGTTGATGACTGGTCAGCGTTGATTGGGACGTTCAAGTCCGGCGCTGTCGGAGTCTGGGAAGGGAGCACCCTGATGAAGGGGCACCACAACAACGGCGTTGGATTCGAATGGGCGGAAGTCAACGGCAGCGAAGGATCGGCCGTGTATCAGCTCGTTGATCCCAACTACATTCTGGTCGGCAAGCATGGTGGCACGATGGAAAAATCCCTCGTTCCCGCCGAATTCATGAAGCCCGCAGGAAGTCCTCGAAATCCAGCTGAAGGAAAGCCCAGTACCGTCTTCCGCTATGACCTGGTGTATGAACTTGTTAGCGCAATCATTGAAGGCCGCGATGCTGTTCCCGGATTCGATGACGGAGCAAGTTCGCAAGCGGTCGCCGATGCAGTTCTGCAATCGTATGCAGAACGCCGCTGGGTCGACGTTCCGACCATGTGAACTGCAGCCATCATGTGATTCGTCTGAACAAATTGCGATTGGAAGGCAGGTTAGTAGACCTGCCTTCCAATATGAGCGTGAAGTGTTGAGAGCTCAAAGACTTGCTTCAAGGCTCCTCCTGCGAGGAGGTATCATCCCGGCTTTCTGCAGGTTGCGAGTTTCGACTTCTCAACTTCCACACGCATTTCCGTTGACACGCGCTGATCGGAAGGTAGCAACATATCCACCAAAAGAGGCTGATCGCCCCGGTGAATAGCACCACGTCGACAATCGACATCCACAAGTTCGTGTCCACGATGCTCATTCGTCGAAGCGGAACTTCATTCCCGCGCGTAGCACATGCACCTTCATGTCACGCACAGCAGCGGCCTCGCCCTTGACGAGTTTTTCTCGACTGGCCTTGCGAGCGTCCAAAACAGTGATGTTGCCGTTCCCCATCACTTCAAATTCGGGGCCATGAACAATTGCGGCGGTCTCTTCATCGATTCCGATTCCCACCAGTTCGGGATAATCGAGGACCGCAAGCGCCAGGCGATTGAATCGTCCTTTTTGCAGGAAGTGCTGGTCGACGATGACTTCCGGCCAGAGAGAAAGGCCATCTCTGAGGAATGGTGCGGTTCCCGCCTTCAATCCATCCAGATTCGATTGACCGCCGATCATTGTCTTGGACATGACCGCCGCCCCGGCACTCGTGCCGCCAATGACAGCTCCATCGCGATACCGTGCTTGAATAGCTTCAACGATGCCAGTCCCGTCAATGGAATTCATGAAGAGCCCCTGCAAGCCCCCTGGCATCCAGATCAGATCCGCCTCGTTGATCATTTTTACGGCAGTACGTGGCTGTCGCGAGTTGACCAGTCCGACTGACGTGGGGCTCATTCGCCGCCACTGGTTGACTGAGCCCGGGCCGTAATCGGGATTGGCATCCGGGATGACAACCACTTTCGCAGACTTACCCCCCGCCAGTTCCAGAGTGCGATCCAGAACGGCATTCAGGGTTGTTCCGCCCCCCACTGCGACCAGATAGCCCTTAACGGGACGGGCGACGGGCTTCGATGAACTGACGCTCGGTTCAGCCATCAACGATGCAACAATCAGCATTGGCCACATCAAACCATCTCCTTTGGAATGACGGAATTATCTCAACGATTCAGAAGTTTATTCGCGAAGTCGACAATCGACCAGACCTCTTTCACATTTCTTCGGGGGGCAGTTCGGAATCTGGAACCTGAAGGATTTGTGAATTTCGCCTCGAAGATCGTTATCAAATGGGATGCAAATCATTACTTGAGCAACCGTTTCATCGCCTCGCCCATGGCTTCGCCGATCAAATAGTACGTTTCCGCATTCGTGTTCCAGTGATATCCCTGACCGCTGGGGGACTGGTCCTGAGGACGCCAGAATGATCTGGTACCGACAAACGCCACATTCCCCTGAAACTCCTGACGTTCTGCCACAGCAGCCTGAGCCTTCATCAACGATAATGCTCGGGGATGTTTTTCTTCGGGACCATTCATGCCCGTTTCCGCAATGACAAACGGAAGCAGCGGTACCCCCAGTTCCGTTCGTATATCACGAATGAAATGGGACAAGTTGCTTTCGTATTCGGCATTGAATTTATCGCTGATGCGGTCATTCCAGCCTTGATGCCAGCCAAACCCCGCAATGACGTACCGACCGTCTGAGCCCGGCACGAGCTCCTTAACTTTCGCCAACGCTTCTTTTGTGAGTTTCACGGTCTCGCGATAGTACGTGCCAACAATGGCAGGGTCGCTGGCGATTTCTGCATCCTGCTTCTCTCCAATTGAATACGGAACTTTGCCTGCACTGGGGGGCCGAAAATCGACGGCCAGGCTTTTGCCACCCCAGGCGCACTTGATCAGCAGAACAGGCTCATCGAGTGCTTCACCCATGCCCCATCCAAACCCGAGTTCCGGGCAGATCAGTTCCTTTCGAGCACCAAAGCCGACCGTCAGTGGACCGGACCGGTCAAGATACGAAATTCGCACATCGTCTCGAGTGCGCCACTGACCAGCGTCATCCACAAGGTGAGCAAATCGCTTTGAAGTCGCCGGATCCTTGACGAGAAATTCCAGCGATCCCTTCCCGCCATTACGCTTTGGATCCGCCGCAATAAATCCCTGCCCCTCCATATTCGACTGGCCTGCAAGAATAAAAACCTTCACAGGCTTCGCGGCAACCTCGGATACCCCCCACAACTTTTTCAAGACTTCCGTGATCTGAGGGTCATGCCTGGCCAACTGATCGCGAGTGAAAGGGAAGAAATCGTTTGTCGAAAAGAACGCCTCGGTGCTTTCGGCGAAGTATTCCATGGGACTCGACATGGCATAAGCACGGACTTTTGCCGAACGACCGTCGCCGAATCGTTGTTCGACTTCGTCGTAAAGTCCCTGTGATTTGGCGTTTTCGAAGGCGGCCTTGACGTCGTCATTACCAAATCCGTTTTTCAGAAACCGATCATGGTAGGCGTGAGCCAATTCGTGCAGGGCGAAGTTCGGCATCCGCTTCGTTTCCCGCTCGAAGATCTGTACGTTTGTAAATTCAACCCCTTTTTCCATGGCAGGATCGCGTTTATTGTCACGCAGCCAACCTGCCCCCGGGTGGTACTCGGCACGCGGCTTCACACCGGAATATTCGGGTGTGAACCAGAGCGGGACTTTACGAAGTTCAACAACAGCAGGTGCCGGAACCACGCGCACAATTTCCTGAAGCTGCAGAGATAGCAACTCCATGGAGCGATCTGTCGCCGCTTTTTCTTTTTCCAGCAACTCATCGCTGACGAGTACCGTCCAACCTTCAATCTGTCGCGTCTGACGACCGGCGACCTGACGCGGCTCTGCACAATTGGCACAATTCATTCCCGCGATGAAGATCAGTCCAAACCAGACAATGCCGTGATTCATGAGAGTCAATTCCTGTTGATCGTGAGCGAGGTTGTAGAAACAGCGTCCCGTTTTATGCAGCGTTTCGCAAGTCTCACTTCGATTCCGTGCGTTCGGCCAGGTTTGGAGCGTACAGCGCGAGACTCCAGGCCCCGCGGAATGTTCGGCGCGAGCATTCATTCGAGCGAAAGTGAAGACGACCTCACGCCCGCTTCGCTCAAG
>CAIWEX010000534.1 GCA_903911795.1 uncultured Schlesneria sp. | reverse complement strand
GCACGATGGCGGTTTTCAATACTTGCTGGTGATCGGAATCGGCGGTTCTGCCTTGGGGCCTCAATTCGTCGCTCAAGCCCTCGGTTCACCCTACGACGCGATGCTTCCGTTCTTCATCGACAATACCGACCCCGACGGAATTGATCGAATTCTCGATGAACTCGAAGGCCAACTTGCACAAACGCTGGTTCTAGTCGTTTCCAAATCCGGGGGGACTCCTGAGACACGGAACGGGATGCTGGAAGTTCAGAAGGCATACCGTGATGCCGGGTTGACGTTTGCTTCACATGCCGTCGCCGTAACACAGGAAGGGAGTAAGCTCGATCTCATCGCCCAGGAAGAAGGATGGCTGAAGAGATTTCCGATGTGGGACTGGGTCGGCGGTCGTACGTCCGTCCTGTCGGCTGTTGGACTGCTTCCGGCGGCACTCCAGGGAATTCGGACCGAGGACCTGCTGTCCGGTGCGGCGGCGATGGATCAACTGACTCGACGAACGGATCCCCTGCAAAACCCAGCGGCTCTACTGGCTCTGATGTGGTATCACATCGGGGGAGGTCGCGGCGAGAAAGACATGGTGATCCTCCCCTATAAGGATCGTCTCAGCCTGTTCAGCCGCTACCTGCAGCAACTGGTGATGGAATCACTCGGCAAGGAATTGGATCGCCAGGGGAAGTTGGTTCATCAGGGAATCGCCGTCTATGGCAACAAGGGTTCAACCGACCAGCACGCCTATGTTCAGCAGCTTCGCGACGGAATCTCCAACTTCTTTGCCACGTTCATTCAGGTCTTGCTGGATCGCGACCTGAATGTTGATGACGAAGGAGAATTGTCGGAGTTTGATTTTGAAGTCGAATCTGGAATCACATCGGGCGACTACTTGCAGGGATTCCTGCTCGGGACACGCGAAGCATTGACGGATAGCAACCGTGATTCGATCCTGATCACAATTCATCAGGTTGACGGACGGAGTGTCGGAGCTCTGATCGCTCTCTATGAACGAGCGGTCGGATTGTATGCTGAACTGGTTGACATCAATGCCTACCATCAGCCCGGTGTCGAAGCTGGTAAGAAGGCTGCTGCGTCGTTGCTGGATCTGCAGTCAAAGGTCGTCGCTCATTTGAAGCATGTGGGCGAACCACAAACGGCTGCACAGGTCGCGACATCGCTGGGAATTCCGGAGCGGACGGAATCTGTGTTCAAGTTGCTCGAACATCTGGCCGCGAATGTCGGACGAGGCGTTGACTGGGTCGATGGCACCGATCCCGCGACCACAACGTTTCGGGAAGTGATCCGCGAATAAATCGTATGCCGTTCAATTAATACGATTGCTGGCGAGGTTGTCACCTTGCCCACTTCGTTCCCTTCGTTCGCTTCTGTTCAACGTCTCCCATTTTTGAAAGGCGTTGCGCATGCCACGCATTCGGCGTCTGAAACATGTCCGCTTTGAACAGAAGGGAACGAAGGAAGCGAAGGGGAAAAAGGAAGAGGCAATTACTGGACAAGTCCCAACTGCTTTCCCGATTGTCACCTTGCCCTCTGTCACTGAACCCGATGCCGCTCAGTCTGTAATTCTCAATCGCCTAGGCGCCTGAACCTGCCACGTTGCCTCCGCCGCTTGGACAAACTCGCGCAAATGTAGTGAAGACTTTACCCCGAAGTCGCACCTAAGTCCTTATTTGATCGTCCCAACTGCGTACTTGGGTCAAGTGTGGCGTCCCGCGGGCATCAAATCACAGAGTCTAATCCATGTTTCGACGCGACACGGAAGTGCGACCCGCATTAGTCGACTAGTCGGGGCCTAAGCGGCTCGACGGTAGTCCGAATGCGATTCGTCCACATTGTGGTCGACTTCCGGGGCGTCTTCGTGGCCGTAGCCATAGCCGTAACCATAACCATAACCGTAGCCATATCCGTATTCGGAGTTTGGTCCGGTCGGCAGGTGGTTCGCCACGATTCCCAGGACATTCGCACCGGTGGCGCGGAACGAGTCGACCGCCCGAGTCACCATCTTGCGTCGATTCTTGTCGGGACGAATGACGATCACAGCTCCGTCGACGATGCGTCCAATGATGGCCGGGTCGGTCACTGCCAGAACAGGCGGGGCATCGATCAGGATCTGATCATAGATCTGTTCGCCCCAGGCAATAATGTCACTGAAACGATCGCTGGAGAGCAATTCGGACGGATTGGCGGGCCGTGGTCCTGATGGCATGAAATCCAGGCCATCGACGCCCAGATTGAAGACGTTCTCCAGACAACTTTCGCCGACGGGACGGTCTTCTCGCAAGACTTGCGACAGACCGCGTGGTCCCTTCAGATCAAGCATCTGAGTCAGTCCGGGACGTCGCATGTCGGCATCGATCAGCAGCGTTTTCTTGCCCGATTGAGCAAACGCGACTGCCAGGTTTGCCAGAGTCGTGGTCTTTCCATCGCCCGGCTCGGTACTCGTAACGACCAGCCGCGATGTATCACCGCTACTGAACGTAATCGAACTTCGCAGCGTCCGGAACGCTTCAGCTTCGATCCCATCACGTTGACTGTGTGTGACAACCGAGTCAATGCCAGTTCCTTCCAGCGGCTCCATCCGTCGGATCATGGCAAGCAGTGGCAGACCAAGTTGCCATTGCAGTTCATCTGGTGATCGGAACCGATCATCCAGGGCGTCGAAGACATAGATCAGGCCGAGTCCTGTTACCGTCCCCAGAATCAGGCACAGCAGGACCGTCGTTGAAATACGTGGAGCACTTTTTGTAAGCGGGATCTGCGGTTCGCTGACGACACTGATCTTCAGGCCTGAATCGGCCCCCATGTCGATCTTTTTCATCTGGTCCAGAACCAGATCGTAGAAGCTTCGCATCCGTTTGACGTCCATCTCCAGAATCTGCAGGTGGACCATTTC
>CAIWEX010000533.1 GCA_903911795.1 uncultured Schlesneria sp. | reverse complement strand
GGTCATCGGAATAGACGCCGTCGACTCGTGTCGCCTTTACCACAACATCGGCGTCGATTTCACGGGCTCTCAATGCCGCGGCAGTATCCGTTGTGACGAATGGGCTGCCTGTTCCCGCAGCCAGGATGACGACTCGTCCTTTTTCAAGATGCCGAATGCAGCGTCTGCGAATGAAGGGTTCTGCGACAGGCGGGATCGGGATCGCGCTTTGAACTCGTGTCGGGATGCCGAAGTGTTCCATGACATCCTGCAGAGCCAGGGCGTTGATCGCTGTGGCCAGCATCCCCATGTAGTGGGCGGTTGCCGGGGCAACGACGGCGTTGGTGCTCGAGAATTCGCGTCCGCGAAGAATGTTTCCGCCACCGCAGACAATGGCAAGCTGGACCCCCGAAGCGACAACTCGCTTGATCTGCTCACAAATCCCCTGCACTTCTGTGACACAGATCCCTGATTCACCGGGTCTGGCGAAACTTTCGCCACTCAGTTTCAGCAGGACGCGCTTGTAACGAGGAGTGCTTCCGGGCATGTGACTATTTCCTTACCGAGTGACCCTGAAAGATCAGGCGAATATTGCAAAGGGGCTAAAACAAAAACGGGGGGCGAATTTCGCCCCCCGCATGAATCGTCAGGACCGCGTAATGCGATCAGTTGGGCAGCGGTCAGTTGCCGAGAATCCAGCGAGTGAATCCCGCAACCTTCAGGCCCGATTCTGCCAGAGCCTGGCTGACCGTCTTCGAATCGTCTTTGGCAAACAATTGGAAGGCCAGTACACCGTTTTCGGCGTAATAGGTCTTCATACGGCCTTCGACAATCTTTTCAACGATGTTGGCTGGCTTGCCAGAGCCAGCGGCTTCGGCTGTCAGGCGAGCCTTTTCCGCAGCGACCTGATCGGCTTGCAACTCTTCAGGATGCGAGACCAGCGGCTTCAGAGCAGCAATGTGCATTGCTACGTCTTTCAGAACTGGAACACCCTTTTTATCGCCGGAAGCCCGGAACAGAACGCCCGTCTTTCCGTCGTGGTGAGCATATCCGCCAACAGGTCCTTCCACGCGCAGAACGCGGGCCACGACCATCTTTTCGCGGATCTTGCCAACAACTTCTTCCAGCAGTTCACCCAGCTTTTGACCCGGACGATCAGGGACACCCTGAGCCAACAGTTCTTCAGGAGTTGAAGCACCTGGACCGTTGAGCAATTGCTTGACGAGTTGATCAGCCAGGAATACGAAGTCATCAGCCTTGGCTACGGGAGCCGATTCGCACTGAATTTCGACCATGGCACCGACGGAGCCATCTTCGGAAATAGCAACGCGCATCAGTCCTTCTGACGTGGCATTCTCCAGACGCTTCAGCATCACTTTCTTGTTGCGTTCTTTCAGCAACTCGATTGCTCGTGCCTGATCGCCATCAGCGTCAACCAGCGCCTTCTTGACATCCATCATCGGCAGGTCGGTCAAATCGCGCAGTTCTTTAACTGCCTGCGCTGTGATCGCGGCCATGACAAGTACTCCTTCGTCGACTCTAGAAAAGAAGAAATCGGCGGCCAGACCCGAAATTCGGGTCTCAGCCGCTCGATGGTAATTTCAACAGAGACCAATCGACTACGACTGAATCGATGGGACAGCTTTGTATTGCTCTTCTTCAACCGGCTGCACAGCATCTTTCGGCAATGCTCCACGACCTTCGATGATTGCAGCCGTCAGATGCTTCAACACCAGTTGAATCGAACGGATGCTATCGTCGTTGCCGGGGATTGGCAGATCGATCTGATCAGGATCGCAATCGGTATCGAGCAGAGCGATAACCTTGATTCCGACCAGGCGAGCTTCGTGAACAGCGTTGTGTTCCTTCCGCGGATCAACAACGATGATGGCCTCTGGCAGGCGGTTCATCTGTCGTAGTCCGTTGATGTTACGGAGCATACGCTTATGTTCGCGGAGCAGATTGGACTGCATCTTCTTGGAATAGGTCTCGATCTCACCCGAATTGAAAATGTGATCAAGCTCTTCCAGGCGCTTCATCCGGCTGCGGATGGTGCGGAAGTTTGTGAAGATCCCACCCAGCCAGCGGTAATCGACGTATGGCATGCCGGCCGTTGTCGCACATTCGCGAATCGTATCGGCAGCCTGCTTCTTGGTTCCACAGAACAGAACGAGGCTCCCTTGCGAAGCAACCTTTTGGAGGTAACGCTTTGCTCGCAACAGTCCACGAACCGATTCCTTCACATCAATGATGTGGATCAGATTTCGGCGGCCGTAGATGTACGGACGCATTTTCGGGTTCCACCGGCTCGTCCGGTGCCCGTAATGAATACCTGCTTCGAGGAAATCCTTCACCACGATCTCTGACACGTTGCCGACTCCTTCACACCGGTCGAGGGCGACTCGCTCGGTATCGACTATACGACACTGGGTCGGCGAAGCCGCCGCCCTTCTGGCCAATT
>CAIWEX010000532.1 GCA_903911795.1 uncultured Schlesneria sp. | reverse complement strand
CGCTGGCGGCACATCGTTGAAGTTGCGCGTCAGGATCAGGTCGCGGAATCTGTCGAAATTCCCGCAGGGTTGGCAGACACGATTGTCGCCCGAGTGAACTCTGTCAGCCTGGTGGCACCCGAGCAAGACTGGTTTCGTCAGGGGTGGCGAGCGCTGGTTGCCGTTTCGATTGCACTCGCCGTCTGTATCGCAGCCGACAAACTGGGGCGATCCCATGAATTGACATCGTTTTTGCCACCTGTCGAACCGACTGAACTCACATTGCCGTGGACATCATGAAGACCTGGAAAATCACTATCTGCCTGGGGCTGTTGATCGCCGTGAGTATCTTGCTCGGAGTATGGATTGGACGCCGGTCTGCACTGGCAAAGAATGATCAGCAGGCCATCGCTCAGACCTGGCACAAACGTGCGATCAAGAGCCTGAACGACAAGCTATCGCTGACCGAACCTCAACGCCTTC
The DNA here is from genome assembly GCA_903911795.1 of uncultured Schlesneria sp. Taxonomy (GTDB): domain Bacteria; phylum Planctomycetota; class Planctomycetia; order Planctomycetales; family Planctomycetaceae; genus Schlesneria. The sequence continues at coordinate 4,946 of CAIWEX010000532.1, read as the reverse complement.
GCGTGGATGAGTTGATGTCGGTCGCCGTCAAGGACTTTCAAAGTCTCAAAGAAGCAACACTAAGCCGTGAACGCGAAATCATTCAGCAACTGGTGAAAGCGGTTGAGGCCGAACTGACAGACGAACAGCGGCAGAAGTTTGCGACCATGAAACCCAAAGACCACGAAATCACGCTCGACCTGCTGCGTGTCGAAGACACGAAAAAAGAATAAAAAGCTGTAACCCCTGGGTTTTGGCGTCGTTTATACAGCATCGAAGGACAGCCCTTGTCTGGGGCTGAGTGAACTCCACGCTTCCAGTTTCGACAAAACTCTTATTCCAGGAAAAGTGCGCAATGAAGAATCTGCTGCGGGAATGTTTTGGTTTCGAATTTGGCCTCGTCAATGTCATGCGATGTCTGTTGACCTGTGGTGTTGTTGGCCTAAGTACGATGGCAACGGCTCAGGATCGCATTTCCACTGAAGAATCTCAGAAGGTTGCCAGGAAACTGGTGGAGTTACTCGGGGCACCTGCAGATGCTCAGTTAACTATCAGCGCCGACACTGATCGTGGCGAAGGCTACAAGCATGGCGAACTGGGCCTGTTGGTCCTGCCCGACCAGAAGCTCTCTGCTGCGGCAATTGAAGCGGCGAAATCAGAGCCCGTTCCTGTCGGGCAACTCTGGCTGAAGGGGATCAGCCCTGTTTCCGACGGAATCATCGTCCCGGTCGCGAAGCATCGAAAGCTTACTGTCACTGAAGGGGACAAGAGTGTCGATGTCACCGTCTGCCTGCTGGGTGCTCGCAAACGTGATGGAAAACTGGAACTGGTTCTGTACGGCCAGGGAAAGGAGCCGATCACTATCGCCGCGATGGAACCTGATCAATCGACATCGACCGCACCGATCGGAGTCACGGTCGCGAAAGAGACCGAAGAAACAGGCCGCATCGAATTGACTCTGGCTGGTAAGTTCAAAGCAAAGCTGTTTGTAAAACGAGCTGAGTAGCGTGAGTGAAGTCTGCACGTGACGGGCATCGTACTCGGTGCCGACTTGTTTGTTTCTGGTTCTCACAGAGGCACGGAGGCACAGAGATGAAATGCCGCTTGATGGTGTGCTCTCTGCTCTCTTCCCCCTCCGTGTCTCTGCGACTCTGTGAGCGATCCATTCGTGATCAATCAATGACCGTTGGGCTGCAAGGTCAGATCAGAATCCGTGTTGTATCCTGTCTTGATTGGGCTGTCGCGGTCCCCTGGGCCCAAGATCCGAATCGTGAGCTCGTCACCAATATTGAGGTCACGATTCAGCCCGGTTGCATGACGGGGAAACCTGGCATCAGTCACACTTGCTACAATACTGAGAGACTCTTTCATCAACTCCTCTGGTGTCGTCTTCCAATCAGATGGAGCCTCTTGCCTGGCACGCTCGTAGCCGTCAATTCCCCGTTTGATCCAGTGAAAATAAGCGGAGAAAATTCCAAGTCCTTCGGCACCACAAGTGGAACAGAAAACAGGAAAGTGAGGCAGAATTTCTTCGGAATATTTACTGCCTGCGTTCGCTCGGCGATCATCCCCTGGCAGATCCCGTCATCGCCCGCGGCCGCGACGTAGGACGTCGCGATGAACTTTCACACGATCGAGAAGAGTTACCACTGAGAACCACGGAGGAACACAGCGAAATACAGAAGGAATCGCGGGCCAGAGAAATCGGTAGAAAAGACTATTTGCGAAGATCAAGATTCTGTTCGCGTATGCTCTTCCCGGCATTCTCGTCACTGAATTACCCTCTGTGCCCCTCCGTGGCCTCTGTGGTAAACCGTTCTTCCGCCAGCAGCCGCAATTGACCGCAGGCGGCGTCAATATCCGCCCCCTTCCGCTTGCGGACCGTTGCGGGAATGCCAAACGATTCCAGGACCGCAACGAACTCATTGGTGCGTGGAGCGGATGGTTCAACAAACGGCAATTCAGTCACGCCGTTCATCGGAATCAGATTCACGTGGGCGACTCGTGACTGCAGTTCTTTCGCCAGCAGTCTGGCGTGCTGCGGATCGTCGTTGACTCCGGATAGCAATACGTATTCGTAGGTGACTCGCCGTCCTGTGATTTCAAAGTAATCATCCGCCGCACGGAAGATTGCTGCCATGCCGATCTTGTCGTTGACCGGGACCAGTCGGTCTCGAATCACGTCGTTTGGTGCATGCAAAGAGACGGCCAGATTGTATTGCTTGCCGGATTTCGCGAGTTCACGGATCTTGTCTGGCAGACCGACGGTCGAGATGGTAATTCGTCGAGCACCCAGGCCGAGTCCCCCCTTATCGTTCAGGCTGTCCAGAGCCGGGATGAGCGACTTCAAATTGGCTAGCGGTTCTCCAATCCCCATCACGACGAGGTTGGTGATCTGCTCACCTTTGGCGAGCAGGCGATCGAGTCTCAAAACTTGTTCCAGAATTTCTCCGGTCGTCAGATTGCGTTTCAGCCCCAGCATCCCGCTGGCACAAAAGACACAACCCATGGCACACCCAACCTGGGTCGAAATGCAGACGGTACGACGATCAGTCTCGCGCATCAGCACACATTCGATGAACTGGCCATCATGCAGTTGAAGCAGAAGTTTTTCGGTTCGATCACTACCGATCAGGTGCTTTTCGACTTTGGCAGGCAACAGGCTGAACTCGTCCGCCATGGCCTTGCGCAGCGTCGCCGGAAGGTCGTGCATGTCTGCGAAGTCGTTGACACGTCGCCCGAAAATCCAGCGGCGGATCTGCTCAGCCCGATACTTGGGAAATCCATGCGATTCGCACCACTCACCCAGCTGACGGGAATCGAACTCATACAAACGGGGCTTGAGCGGGGAAGTCGTCAAAACGGGCAATTCGGTCATGGCGAGTATGCGTTCGGTTGAGAGCTGTCAAAATCAGTGAAATCGGTGTATGAGCGTAACCGAAACGTGAATCGACAACCAGAACACCGCCAATGAACGAAGTCATTTCAGCTTTTCCGCCATTTCTTTGGCAATCGCCTTTCGCGCCTCTTTGTCGGACGCAGTATTGAGTCGCTGGAAGTCTTGAAGCAGCGACTTTCCTTTTTCTGGTTCAGTTTTTGTAATGTCTTCGACGCTCTCGGGGATTCCCCCCAGTGAGCTTCCACCGTCTCACCCATTGCGCGACTTCTTCCAGCCGCTCTCGTAGCTTGTCGATAGAAGTACACCTGAGGGGCTCGCAATGCCTGAAATGAGGGAAACCTGCAGTTCTTTTAAGACCGAGACTTGTCTGTGCCTGACAACGCGTCGCCATGGCAGCCCATGTGCGTTTTCACCGCGCCACCCATGTTTGGTCTGCGGTTGCCGATGTTGATACAATCCGACAGACGTTGAAGTCCCGTTGATCGCATTCGTTCAAAGGGGACGCATGAGGAACCATGGGACTTCAACAGTCTGACGCTCACAAAGGACGTTCGATGGCAGCTGGAATACCTGAAGTCGGAACAAAAGCTCCTGCGTTTGATTTGCCAGCCTATCCTGAAGGGCAATTCAAGCTTAGTCAGTTCAAGGGGAAGCAAAACGTCGTCCTCTATTTTTATCCCCGTGATGACACCCCCGGCTGTACGACCGAAGCCTGCGGGTTTCGTGACAACTTCAAACAGTTTCAGTCTGCCGACACTGTGGTGCTGGGAGTGAGTACTGATTCCGTCAAATCGCACGAGAAGTTTGCGACGAAATTCTCGCTTCCGTTCCCGCTGCTCGCCGATGAAGCGCATGAGCTGGCAGAGAAATACGGGGTCTGGGTCGAGAAGAACATGTATGGCAAGAAGTCGATGGGGATTCAGCGAGCGACGTTTCTGATCGACAAGTCCGGCAAAATCGCCGCGGCCTGGCCCAAGGTCAAGGTTGATGGGCACGTTGAAGAGGTCGCTGCCAGGCTAGCGGAATTGGCGTAGAGAGAACTGCCGAGGCAACTGGATATTGGGAAGCACTCGGGGACCGCTGAACTCGCAACGTCATTGACATCCCCCAAAAGTCGGATCAATCCGTTATACGCTCACGGCTGATCGCCTGATTCGGCGTCCGCCACGTGCGCGGCTGATATCGTTCTGATTGGGGTAAACGCCCCGACTTTTTCGAATTCGTTGAGAACCACTAACCAGCGCTGGTGGCCTGGCGGGTACGGCCCGCACAATTCGGGTGGCCGTTGCTGCAACAGCTCGATGATCCCTCGTTCGATCCCATGCGTCCCGCCGGAATGGCCTACGTTGCCGATCACACGGTCGACCGTGATGGGAAAATAAGGTTTTTTCATGGCGCGAGCCGATCGTTTTTCGGGTTCGATGGGTTGCCAACGGATCACCCATCCCCATTCGTACTCGTCGCATAATTCATCGACGACAGCGATGGCCGTGCCCATCTCCTCTTCGTAGTACGCGAAACTATTTTCCGCCGCGAGCCGCTTGGCCTCCGCGAAGTCGATCTTCGACGGCAATCGGGCCGGGGTCGGGTCGGCCGCCCTGGCCGGCAGCAATTCGGACAGCGTCAGCCCGTGGAGTTCCAGCCCTTCCGGGTTCGCAGTCACTTCGAGCAGTGCTCCCGCGGCAACGCTGATCGCTGCATGGCGGTGGGCAGCGTAAACGAGAGCAATCCCATTGTGAGTGACCACCCACAAGTTTTCGATTTGCCGGAGTTCAATAACGTCGCGTTTCACCGACGACTCCACTACTAAACGACCACGATCACTCAGCTGCAGCCAACGGCTTGCTTCGTGGTGTGACGGATTTGCTCGACAATTTATTGTCTTGGCGGAGTGTAATCTAAGCACGTCCCATCTCAAATCCGCATGCGCCATGAACACAAAGGAAAATTGCAGTGGGCATGATCAGCTTGAATTCGCATTCTTGATCAAATCATCAAATGCCACATCTCGATTGAGCTGGATAGTCGTGGTTCGCTCCGCGAACCAACGCTTCTTGGTTGACAGACT
>CAIWEX010000531.1 GCA_903911795.1 uncultured Schlesneria sp. | reverse complement strand
TCAATGCCCCTGCAGTTCAGGGAGTCAGTGGCAATCTCACTGCGGCAGGTGAGGTCAAGCTGTCCGATGTCACGCTCAAAATCCCTCGCGATGTGGCACATGCCCTCCTGGTCAGCTTGGATGGACAACCGATCGCCAATTCCAAGCGGATGCTGCTACAAGTGATGACCGAGGAAAAGGCGACGGGATTTCAAACGGAACCTGCCGGAGAGCGACGTCACCGCATCATCTCAATCGGCCAGAATCCGTGGCTCGTCCGCAAGATCGAGGGAACGGTTCAGCTTCATCGGGCCGATACTGCCAGGCTGAAAGTCACGCCACTCGACCAATTCGGGCAACCGACGTCCTTGACGCTGAACGGCGATGCGATCAAGCTTCAACCGGACACGATCTATTATTCAATTGAGGCCCCGTGATCGTCCTGGAAAAGATCAGGTTGTCTCGCCTGACTGTCACGGCATTCGGATTACATCTCCTGTCACTCATCAAATTTGTCATGCTCGGAAAGGTTCGTCATGGATCGTCGCACGTTTTTGCAATAGGGGTTCGCCGGGTTGGGAATGGCCTCGCTCGCACCTCATCTGTTCGCTGCCGATAAGACGGCTGCACCTCGGACGGCGCTGATTGGCTGCGGCTGGTACGGAAAGGCCGACCTGTTGCGGTTGCTTCAGGTTGCTCCGGTGGAAGTTGTCGGTTTGTGTGATGTCGACAAGACGATGCTCTCGGAAGCTGCCGACATCGTGACTCAGCGACAGAAGGTGCAGAAGCGGCCACAGACGTTTGGCGATTACCGAGAACTCTTGAAGCAGACCAAGCCGGAACTGGTACTGATCGCCACGCCCGATCACTGGCATGCGCTTCCTGCCATCGCAGCGATTCAATCGGGAGCCGATGTTTATCTGCAGAAGCCGATCAGCGTCGATGTCGTCGAGGGGCAGGCGATTGTGGCTGCGGCTCGCAAGCATAACCGAGTCGTCCAGATCGGCACGCAGCGCCGCAGTACGCCACACCTGATCGAGGCACGCAATCAGATCCTCAAAGAGGGGAAGCTGGGGACGATCGGTCTCGTTGAGATCTATTGCTACTATCACATGCGGGCTCGCGAGAATCCGCCCAACACCGCGCCGCCCGAGAATCTCGATTATGAAATGTGGACCGGCCCTGCTCCGATGCTCCCCTACAATTCGCTCGTCCATCCGCGCCGCTGGCGAGCATTCATGGAGTACGGTAATGGCATTGTCGGTGACATGTGCGTTCACATGCTCGACATGGTCCGCTGGATGATGGATCTGGGCTGGCCCGATCACATCTCGTCCGATGGCGGGATCTATGTCGACAAAGCAAGCCGAGCGAACATCAGCGACACTCAAACCGCGACGTTTCAATTCGGTTCGCTCCCTGTCGTCTGGACGCATCGCACATGGGGATCAGCACCCGATCCGCAATACCCGTGGGGCGCGACGTTCTACGGCGACAAGGGAACGCTGCGATGCAGCGTCAACAGCTACGATTTCCAGCCAAACGGCGGCGCACCCGTCCATCGGGACGTCACCTATGAGCTGGAACAGTATCCTGAAGACAAGACCGAGAAGGACCTGGAAAAGCACGTTGCTCCGGCGATTCGCGGCCATATGCTCGATCTGCTGCACGCCCGCGAAAACCGCAGCAAGCCGGTGGCCGATGTCGAGCAGGGCCACATTTCGTCGGCGAGTTGCATCATGGCGAACATGTCGATGGAACTCGGCCGCTCCCTCAAATGGGACCGAGAGAAACAACGCATCGTAAACGACGAAGAAGCCAACCGCCGCCTTCGCCGCCCGTATCGAGCACCCTGGGTTCACCCGGAACCAGACCAGGTGTGAAAGGCGGCGAATGCTTGAAACCTTTGCTTCTTTGCGTCTTCAGCGAAGCGGGCGTGAGGCACATGGTGTGTCCTCCATGCCGTTGGCAATGCGTTTGAGGCCTTCATTCTTCCGATCAGCACTCACGTTGAGGATCTGACTGAGCCGCTTGTAGGCGGTCGGTCACACGCTGAGACGTTGGTGGAAGAGGGGCTCACGCAAAGACGCGAAGACGCAAAGATGGGAAGAGGTTGGTAAGAGGCGATTATGGAATGCTTGAAAACTTTGCGTCTTAGTAGCGTCTTGAGCGAAGCGGGCGTGAGGCTCATGGCGTGTCCTCATGCCGTTGGCAATGCGTTTGATGCCTTCGTTCATCCAATAAGCACCCGAGTTGAGCATCAGGCCGAGACGCTTGTTGGCCGCCTCACGCTGAGACGCTGATGAAAGAGGGACTCACGCAAAGACGCGAAGACGCAAAG